>NZ_JBFBJT010000209.1:0-9403 GCF_040686175.1 Streptomyces sp. NPDC086077
CGGGCCCGGCGCACCGCGTCGCCGCGCCGGTTGACCCCGAGCTTGCGGTAGGCGCTCTTGAGGTGGGTCTTCACCGTGTTCACCGAGACCCGGAGTCGTCCGGATCCGGGGCGTGGGTCAGGCGGCCGGCTTGCCCGCGCCGGGACCGCCGTTCGCGCCGGCCGGCGTCAGGGGGCCGACCGGCTTGCCGCCGGACTTCAGGAAGCGCTCCAGGGTGAAGTTGTCGACGATTCCCCAGCGCTCGGCGATCCGGTCACCCTCGAAGCGGAACCAGATGATCGCCTGGTGCTGCACCTGCAGCCCGGTCGCCGGGACGCCGATGAACGGGCCGGTGTGCTTGCCGTGCATCACCCAGCGGATCGCGGCCTTGTCGCCCATCGAGATGAAGTCGAGGATCTCGTAGCGGATGTCGCTGAACGCGGACTGCTGGATCTTGATGGTGTGCTTGAACGCCTCCGGGCCGCGCATCGAGTCGTCGTGGCTGCCGTTGTTGCGGAAGTCCGCGGTCAGATAGCGGTCGGCGGCCGAGAGGTCACCGAGGTCCAGGCCCTCGTGGAAGACCTTCTCGATGACCTCGCGCTGCTGCTCGGCGGTGAGCGTGGTGGGCATGCGTCAGTTCTCCTTCGTCGCTGCTGTCGCTGATGCCGCTGACGCGGCCGCGGTGGTGTTCCCGCGTGTGTCGAGGGTCTTGACGTCGACCTGGGTCACGCCCCTGGGCACGGCACCCGTGGTCCACGAGATGCGCAGCCGCAGCCGGTCGAAGCGCCAGCCGTCCGACAGCCGCCGGGCCGTGCCGGTGAACCGCCCGCCGAGCTGGAAGTACTCGGAGGGGTCCGGCGGCAGGGGCGAGCCGTGGTGCACATGGGACGCGATCAGGCTCCAGCTGAGCTCGGCCCGGTCGCCGTCGAGGTCGACCGAGCTGTCGGAGCCGTGATGATGCGTACGGCCCCAGCGCGCCATGATCACGGTGGTGAAATCGCCGACACCGGAGATGCCGTGGTGGCTGCCCACCGGGAAGGTCATCTCGATGTCCTCGGTGAACAGGGACTTGGCCCAGGCCTCGTCGAAGTCGCCCTCGTCGAGGCTGGCCAGATAGCGGCCGGCGAGCTTCTGCAGCTCGGCGAGGTCGGCGAGCCGGGCGACCTCGGTGGCCAGGGCGGCCGGGTCCGCCGCCTGCGGGCGGGTCATGACACCCGGCGCGCTTCGGTGGTGGCGTCCGTCCCGTAGATCACGGCGTCGTCCGGACCGTGCACGACGGCCTTGCCCTCGCCGGTGAGCGTGTCACCGTCGCGGCGGGCGCTGATGTCGATCTGTATGTAGGCGGCGTGGTGGCCGTTGGGGCTGATCTGGGTGACGTCGAGGTTGAAGTCCTCGCGCAGGGAGAACTCCAGTTCGGTGTCGCTGGTCACGGTCCACGAGCCGGTGCCGGTGCTCTTCTTGGTCGTGACCGAGAGCGAACCGTCCGGCTCGAAGGTGACCGTGTAGTCGTCCACCTCGCCGTCGTGCGTGACCGTACCCGTCCAGCGACCGACGGGCGTCCAGGTAGAAACAGGCATCGACCACACTTCCTCTAGTCGGAGAAACGTCGGGGAAACAAAAAATCCGCATCCAGGTCGGGAACACCGACGTGGATACGGATTTCGAGTCAGGGCATGAAGGCGCCGGAAAAAGTGTGACACCTTGGCCCGAGCTTCGTCAACTCCGGTTTTCCGGCGGCTGCGTGATGAATCACCGGTGAACGGAAAAGAAGCAGCCCCCGCGGCCTGGGGGTCGGCCGCGGGGGCTGCTCAACGGGATCCCCGCACGGATCCGCGCTTTTCTCCATGATGGTCCTGACGGCCCGTCACGATGTCGGTTGGATAATTGGGAATGCGTTATTCCCCGGCGCCGTTGCCGAAGATCGGGAATTATCGGGAATCGTCGCGACGGGCCAGCCGGAACAGTTCGTCCAGGTCGTACTCCGCCCGCTGCGGGCCGCCGTACCGGGTGATCTTCCGGCGGCTCGCCCACTTGCGGATGGTGGCCTCGGACACCCCCATCGCGAGGGCGGCCAGTTCCGTCGAGACCCTCCGTCGTCTCCGGTTCTCCTCCTCCGTCACGCGGCCTCACCCTTCAGCCGGTCGGCCACGCGCATCCACTGGTGCGGCGGCAGGGCGTGCCCGGCGTCGCAGGTGACATGGCTGGGTACCCGGCCGCCGCCCGCGGACATCACCCCGTGCAGCGCCCCGTCGCACCCGGGCTCCAGGCAGGCCCCGAGCGGGAACCTGCGCACCTGGCCGGGACCGAACAGCTTGCCGAAGGCGGTGAGCAGTTCGGCGACCTCCTCGTCGAAGTCGATGGCCGCGGGGTGGCCGGCCAGCCACGGCAACTGCTGCCGCAGAAACCGCACCAGGCTGTCCATCCGGGGCTCCCGGGGCCGCGGTGCGCGGTCCCGCCGCTCGTCCACCACCAGCCGCGCCCACTGTGCGAGTACGTCGGCGGCCTGGGCCCGCAGGGCCACCGCGTTGTCGTCCAGCACGATGCCCACGGTGCTGCGGCTGCCGCTGACCCGCTCGCGCAGATGGGGCGTGGCCCGGGTGAGGGCCTGATCGCTCTCTTCGTAGAGTTCGAGCAGAGCGCGTAACTCCCGGTGCAGCCGGCCCACGCACTTGGCGCAGATCCGACCGCACAGGGGCACGCAGTCCCTGCTCCTGTGGTCGTCGGCGAGTTGCCGAACCTCGTGCATCCGAATCCCCCGAATCTCTGGGTTTTCCTGAGACTTCCTCCATGCTCGCGGCCGCCCCGACGCGCTTCAACGCAGGCTCGTTCAGGGTTTGGACAAGCATCTGCAGTTGTGTGAACGGACCGTCAGGGCAGTGTGAGACGGCCTGAATTCGTCGCCCGGCGGGACCGGAGGCCGGTGGCGCGCCCGGTGGCGTCCCCGGAGGGGCTGGTTCCGCCGTCGGGCCGGGCCCGGCAGCCTCCGGCAAGGCTTGAAGACTGGCCGATCCGTTTGATAAACATAGCAGAAGATACCGTTCGACCAGTTTTTTTAGACCACCCTTCAGACCCGCAGCGGACCGCTCCGACGCGGGCGGGCCACGGCGCTGGGAGACACCGATGAGGACCGTTCTGATCGTCGATGACGATGACGGCGTGGCCGAATCGCTCGCGCAGGCCCTGACCGTCCACGGGTTCGTGGCGCTGCGCGCCGCGACCGGGGCCGACGCGCTGGAGCTGCTGGACGACGTGTCGCTCGTCCTGCTCGAACTCAGCCTGCCGGACCTGGCCGGCCACGAGGTGTGCCGGCGGATCCGGGAGCGCTCCTGCGTGCCGATCCTCGCGATGAGCGACCGGGCCGAGGAGTTGGACCGGGTGATGGCGTTCCACATGGGCGCGGACGCGTTCGCGTACAAGCCCGTGGGTTCCTACGAGCTGAGCGCGCGCATCCAGGCGCTGTTCCGGCGCACCGGCAACTGCCCTTGGCACGAGAGCCACCGTCAGGAGCCGCGGGCCGTGGAGGGGCCCGTACAGGGGGTGCCGTCCCCCCGGGACACGCTGAGCGCCGGCCCGCTGGGACTGGACCTGCGCACCCGGACGGTCGCCCTCGACGGCGAGGAGATCCCGGTCACCCGGCGGGAGTTCGACCTGCTGGCGATGCTCATGGAGGAGCCCGGCACGGTGCACCGGCGGCAGGACATCATGGCCCAGGTCTGGGACGAGAACTGGTTCGGTTCCACCCGCACCCTCGACGTCCACGTCGGCTCCCTGCGCAGCAAGCTGGGCAGCCGCGACTGGATCGAGACGGTACGCGGCATCGGCTACCGCCTGGTGATCCCTCCCAAGCCGTTGGCCCCGGTCCGCCGAACACCGGAGAGGACAGGAGGCTGAGGCTCCCGTCAGCACTCCCACGGCCGGGGTACGCCCGCCCAGGGCCCCTGCGGCCACCCCACACCCTTCAACCCCCAGGGGCGCGCCCCTGGGGGCTCCACGCCGCCCAGCGGACGCCTTCGCGGCTGCGCCACGCACGGATCGGTCGACGCCCGAGTACGCGAGCCGGCTGCGCGGCCGAGGCCTCGCGGATACTCCGTGGCACTTCGTCCGCGCCTGCGGATGTACGCCCGTGCGGCCCGCGCAGCGCTACGGCTGCTTCGCCGACGTCGTCCGCGCCGGGCACACGCGACCACCGCACCGCCCCGGACCGGAGCCCGTCCGCGCCCCCGCGCGTCCGCCGCCTCGTCCGCGTCCCGCGCGCGCCGCGCCGCAGGTGGCCGTGCCCCCTCCCCGCATCCCGCGGGAAGGGGGCACCCCCAAGGTGTTCAGGCGTGCTGGGCCGTCGTGTCCAGGATGGTGACCGTGCAGACGCCGGCCACGGTGCCGGACTGGTGGAACTCCACCGTCAGGCTGCGGCGGCCCAGTTCGTCCACCGTCGGTACGGACGCCGAGACCACGCAGGGCGTGTCCAGCTCGACGTACCGGTGGAACGAGGCGTCGCAGCCGACCAGCAGCCCCTGCGGCAGCCCGAGGCGGGCCAGTGCCGCCTGCCGGGCGGCCTCCATGACGAGCATGCCCGGCACGTGGTCCACCGGGTGGTCGAACAGCACCGGGTGGGTGTGGTCGACGCGCAGCAGGTGCACCGCACCCTGGTCGTTGCCGGCCTCCCCGCCCGGCACGCCCAGCACGACGTCGAACTCCCTGCTCCGGCCCACGAGTTCGGGCTGGACCGCCTGGATGAGCGTGCACGCCGGACGGGCCTCGGCCCGCTCGCCGCGCAGCCTGCGGTACACCGCCGGGGCCACGCAGTCGCTGGCGGCGTACCCGTGCCCGATGAGCGTGCCGTCCCGGTGCGCGAGCACGTCGCAGGCGAACGACACGACGTGCTCCCGCCGGCAGCGGATGTCCTTGAGCGTCACTTCGAGCACCACGTTGGCCGGCGCCCCGGCCAGCCGCGCCCCCTCCTCGGTGATCTCGAAGGAGGTGTGCTTGGTCAGGAACCGCTGCCCCTGCGGGATGCCGAGGGCCTGGTGGGCCAGGAGCAGCCCGGCCTGGCGTATCGATTCTCCCAGGACCATGGGGTCGTGCCAGCGGCCCGCCACCGGGCCGTAGTAGCTGTGCCCGCGCGCCCATTGGGCACCCACGCGGTACACGTCCCGTCTATGGGGACGGACTCCCGTGATGAGGACTTCCGAGACCGCGGCGCGGTGCACGAGCCAGCGCGGCACCGTGCGTTCAAAGAGGTCGACCTCCCCGTTTTCGAGAGTTAAAAATTCCAGTCGGTCGGCTTGCACAAGTGCGCTCATCGTGTGCCTCCTGAGGCGCGAAAGGAACGCCGCCTTCCGCGAGCGGAACAGGACAGGGCTTACATGGGCCGCCGTCGTGCGTGGCAACGCCGCTGCCGTAAGCGTACTAGCTGACTGGTTTTTTTTCTCTGAGACATGGCAGTCTTTTACCAAGGGACTCGCGGCGGCGCCGGCGGGGGTGGGCGACCGCCACCGGACCGCCGACGGACAGGAGGTAGGCAAGTGGCCAGGGCCAGGCAGGAACGGGCCGAGATCACCCGGCAGGCGATCCTCGACGGAGCCGCGACAGCCTTCGACGCGACCGGCTTCGGCGGTACGAGCCTGAGCGACGTCGCACAGCAGGCGGGCGTCACGAAGGGCGCCCTCTACTTTCACTTCGCCTCCAAGGAGGCTCTCGCCCGCGCGCTGGTCGACGAGCAGTTCCAGTCCACCGACCTGATCGCCGGGGAGCTGATGCCGGGCGTGCAGACGGTGATCGACATGGGGCACCGGCTGGCGCACGGACTGCGCACCGACGTCCGGCTGCGCGCGGGGATACGACTGGTGGTGGAGTTCGGTTCGTTCGTCGACCCCGACCCCACGCCGTACAACTCGTGGATCAGCATCGTGCGGGACTGCCTGGCACCCGCCCAGGGCCGCGGTGACCTCTTTCCGGAGATCAACGTCACCGACCTGGCGACGTTCGTGTGCGGCTCGTTCACCGGGCTCCAGCTCACCTCGTACGTCCGCACCGGTCGCGACGATCTGCACGAGCGGGTCACGGACATGTTCCGCTACCTGCTGCCGGGCATCGTCCCGGCGGAGCGGCTCGCCGGCTTCCAGGCCGCCGGCTCCCCCAAGTGCCGCGCGGAGCTGGGGCTTCCGTCGCTGGACGACGACCGCCCGGCAGAGCACGAGCAGGGGCGGGAGCCGGGGCGGGAACAGGAGCTGGTACCGAAGCACACCGACTGACCGGTAGGCGCGGGCCAGGGAGGCGCGCGCGAACGTGGCCCGCACGGCGGGGCCGACGTGATGTCAGCTCCGGCCCGCGACAGCGGCCCCGCGCCTCACAGCACGGACGGGGCCGTGGTCCGTACCGCCCGCAGCCCGTCCTCCGACGCCAGTGCGGGCAGGGTCAGTTCCCACAGATCGGCGAGCCACGTCTCGCACTCGTCCGCAGGCACACCCAGCCAGGTCAGCGTCTCCAGCCCGGAGACCGCCGCCGCCACCGGCGTCCGCGCGGACGACTCCGCCACGGAGCGCCCGAGTTCACCGGCCCGGCGGGCCTCGTCGAGCAGACCGCCCAGCCGCCCCAGCCACTGCCCGTAGAAGTCCGGGGTGCCGTCGTCGCCGGGCGGCTCACGGCCGACAACGATGCCGCCGATGTCCCCCGGCTCCCGTTCCCGCGCGATCCGCACCGACGCGCGCACGAACACGTTCTCGCGCAGCAACCGCCCCAGCTCGTACGTCAGGTCGACGACGAGCTGGAGATACGTCCTGCCGGTCGCCTCCAGTTGGAGCACCGCGCGCTCCATGACCTCCCGGCCGCGTTCCTGCACGGCCATGGCGACCTCGTCCTTGGTGGAGAAGTGGAAGAACAGCGCTCCCTTGGTCACCCCGGCGTGGTGGCTGATGTCGGCGAGAGTGGCCCGTACGTAGCCGTGCCGCGCGAACTGCTCGGCCGCGGCGACCACCAGTCGTTCGACGGTCCGCTCGGAGCGTTTCTGTCTGCCTGCCATCCGACCGCTCCTCGAAGCAACCCGTTACACCTCCTGTATGGGTCCTTCATACGCCTCGGCACGGCAGGGGAACGCAAGCCCAGTGTCAGATAAACAAAAAGATTCCAAACCCTCACACTTCCCGGCCCGCGTCGCGCGACGGGGCCGGCCCACGGGAACCGGGCCGGCCACGTCCGGGTGCGTCAGTTCTTCACGGTGACGGCGGCGAAGCCGGCCGTGTCCTCACGGTTGGTCTGGTAGTCCGCGTCGGAGGCCCGCTCCTCGTCCGTCTCCCACTCGTTGACGGACACCACACCGGGTCCGAGCACGGTCCAGCCCTCGGTGGCCACGAACCGGGTGATCTCCGCGCGGGAGCGGGAGGCGAGGTCCACCCGGAGGTTCGTGTACAACTCGTCGACCGCGGCCCGCACCGGCGCGGAGACGTAGTCGGGGCTGGAGTGGGTGAGGATGACGAGGCTGCCCGGGGCCAGCGCCTCCTTGTAGCGCTCGACCGTGCCGTAGGGGTCCTCGGAGTCGACGATGAAGTGCAGCAGCGCGCCGAACAGCACGGCCACCGGCTGGGAGAAGTCGAGCAGTTCCTTGACCGCGGGGGCCGACAGCACGGCCTGCGGGTCGCGGAAGTCCGCGTCGACGTAGGCGGTCCGGCCGTCCGGGGCCGCACCCAGGAGCCGGCGGGAGATGTCGCCGACGACCGGGTCGTTGTCGACGTAGACGACCTTGGCCTCGGGCGCGACCTCGTGCGTGGCGGCGGCCGCCGGGATGCCGCTGCCGATGTCCAGGAACTGGCCGATGCCACGCCGGGTGGCGGTGCGCACCGCCCGGTTGAGGAAGCGCCGGTTGGCGCGCGCCCCCAGCGGGCCGCCGGGCAGCAGCTTCACGATGCCGTCCGCCGCCGCGCGGTCCACCGGAAGGTTCTCGGAGCCGCCGAGGAAGTAGTCCATGATGCGCGCGGCGTGCGGAATCTGGTCGGGGGTCATGTTCTCGGGCATGTCCACACATCCTTGGTGAGGGGTTGGGTCTCGTGCGGGGGGGGGGAG
The DNA here is from genome assembly GCF_040686175.1 of Streptomyces sp. NPDC086077. NCBI lineage: Bacteria > Bacillati > Actinomycetota > Actinomycetes > Kitasatosporales > Streptomycetaceae > Streptomyces > Streptomyces sp. NPDC086077. The sequence continues at coordinate 8,035 of NZ_JBFBJT010000209.1, forward strand.
CCCGGGCAGGGCCGGCCGGCGAAGGGCAAACAGAAAAGGCGACATCCAGGACCGGTGACTACCGGTGGATGTCGCCTTTGTCATGCCGTTTCAGGGCAAAGGGGCTCCGGGAGGAAGCGTGACATGTGCACGCGTCCGATGTCAACGGAGGCTGGGCGTCCGCTCCACCGGGCCCACTGCCGCATCCCTCCGGCGCGGCCGGCTGAGGTGCTTCATCGCCGGGCGCTCGACCAGCGCGTACAGCAGATACGCGAGGACGGTGGTGACGGCCCAGGCGAGCAGGCACAATCCGACCGCCTCGGCGAAGCTGTAAGGGGCGTGCCCGGCGAGGTACTTGGTGCCGCCGATCAGCACGGTGGCCTGGAGCAGGTAGAACGCGAACGACACCTCGCCGAGCCAGGTCATCACCCGCCCCCGGAACGGCGAGCGCCGCCCGCGTACGTCGGCGACAGCGGCGGCCGGGATGAGCAGGCCCAGCGGGATCACCCAGACCGCGGAAAGGGCGTACAGATAGGGCACGTTGAGCGCCACGGCGTACGCGGCGACGCACAGGAGCACCGCCTGCCACAGCCGTACGCCCACCCAGCGGTCGGTCAGCACGAGCCGGGCGAGCAGCATGCCGACCACGAACTCCAGCATCCGCACCGGCGGCAGCTGGTACACGAACCAGTTCTGCACCTCGCTGACCTGCCAGCCCGGGACGCGGACCTCGCCGGGCAGTACGGCGTAGGCGAAGGCCGGTACGGCGATCACGGCGGCCACGAAGCCGGCGGTCCACCCCCACAGCCGGGCCGGGGAGATCGCCTTCACCGCGCGGTGCAGCAGCGGGAAGCACAGGTAGAAGAGCAGCTCACAACCCAGCGACCAGCTCGGGGCGTTGACGCTGAAGGACACCGCCGGGTCCCAGGACCAGGTCTGCAACAGCAGCAGGTTGGGCAGCCAGTGCTGCCAGGCGGTGGTGGTCGCGCCGGCGAAGACCAGCAGCGAGACCACGAAGGTGACGAGATGGTTGGGGTACAGCTTGACCAGGCGGCGGCGCATGAACCGGCCGGAGGTGTCCGTGGGGCGGGCGGACCAGGTCAGGATGAACCCGCTGAGGATGAAGAAGAACGACACCCCGAGCCCGCCCGCGATCCCGAACAGCCGGGCCGCGTCGTGCCCGCTCCGCCCGCCGAACGGGCTGAGCTGGGGGCTCGTGACGTGGTACAGGAACACGGCCATCGCCGCGTAGAACCGGAGTCCCGTCAGCGACGGCAGCCCGGCGAGAGAGCGTGCCCGCCCGGTACGGGCGCCGACACGTGGTATCGACCGCGGGGCCGTGAGTCACACACGCCCAGGATGAGACAAAAATGTCTCACGTGGGCTATGG
>NZ_JBFBJT010000210.1:0-9332 GCF_040686175.1 Streptomyces sp. NPDC086077
GTGTGGGGCACGCCCGGCACCAACGGGCAGCACGCCTACTACCAGCTCATCCACCAGGGCACGAAGCTGATCCCGGCGGACTTCATCGGCTTCGCCGAGCCCGTCGCCGAGCTGAGCGACGAGCTGAAGGCCCAGCACGACCTGCTCATGGCCAACTACTTCGCCCAGACCCAGGCGCTGGCCTTCGGCAAGACGCCGGAGGAGGTGCGCGCGGAGGGCGTGCCGGAGGAACTGGTCGCGCACAAGACGTTCAAGGGCAACCACCCGACGACCACGATCCTCGCGCGCGAGCTGACCCCGTCGGTGCTCGGCCAGCTCATCGCACTCTACGAGCACAAGGTGTTCGTGCAGGGCGCCGTGTGGAACATCGACTCCTTCGACCAGTGGGGCGTCGAGCTCGGCAAGGTCCTCGCCAAGCGCGTCGAACCCGCGCTCACCGAGGGCGCGCAGGTGCCCGGCCTGGACGCCTCCACGACGGCACTGGTCGCCAAGTACCGGGAGATGCGTGGCCGTTGAGCCGGGGCACCGGCCGCCCGGCCGCAAAAGCGGATGCGCGGCCGGCCTGCGGCGGGTGACACTGCTCCGGCCCCGTCACCCGCCGGAAGGACACTCACCATGGACCAGCTCATGGCCGCCCTAGCCGACCCGGAACGCCTGAAGCTGTACGCCCGGATCGTGCTGGAGGACCTGCCGCCCCGCGAGGAGGACTCGCCCGCCGCGCGCAGGCACCTGGGACGCCTGATCTCGTCGGGGCTGGTGGAGCGCCTGTCCGACGGTTCCCTGAAGGCCGACCCTGCGGTCTTCCGCCGCGCCCGCCCCGTAGAACCGGCGCAGACCGGTGTGCCCCGGCGCCTGACCGGGTTCTTCGCCCACGGGCGGCTGACGTCGATCCCCGTCCGTCCGGTCGTACGCCGAGAATTGCTGGAGCATCTGACCGAGACCCTCTTCGCGGCCGACCGGGGATACACCGAGCGCGAGGTCAACGAGGCGTTCCGCACGGTCCACGACGACACGTCCGCGCTGCGCCGCTACTGCGTCGAGAACGGCCTGCTCGTACGCGAGCGCGACGGCAGCAGCTACCGCCGCGCCACGACGGTCACCGCCTGACGTAGCGCGCCACCCACCATGCCGGCGCCCGCGCTCAGGCCACCGCGCTGAGGGTGTCGGCGAGGCGGTGGCGGGCCGCGCGGGATGCGGGCAGGGCGGCGAGGGCCGCGGCGCCCAGGACGGCCGACGTGCCGAACAGCAGCAGGAGCCCGGCTGGCGGGCCCTGCGCGATTCCCGCGCCGATGCCGCTGGAGCTGCCCTGGGCGTCGATCAGCCAGCGCGCCAGCGGCAGGCCCAGGGCGATGCCGAGCAGGACCGCGGTCAGGGCGGTGCAGGCGGTGGCCGTGACGGTGATCCCGGTGATCTGCCGTGGGGTGAGGCCGATCGCCTTGAGCGCCAGCAGGTCCCGCTCGCCCTCACGGACGGTGCCGCCGATCACGGTGAGCAGCTCGACGATCCCGATCAGGGCCAGCACGGCGATCAGACCGAGCACCACTCCGCGCAGCGACGACAGCCCGTCGACCGGATGGGGCACGGCGTGCACGTCCAGATGCCCGCCGGCCGCCGTCGCCAGGTCGCCCGCGACCTCGTGCGCGTCGGCCCCCGCACGCAGACGCAGCTCGTAGAGGGCGGGGCGCAGCTCCGGGTCGTTCTCGCGCAGGGTGTCGAGCGAGGTGGAGATGACCCGGCCGGCGTTCTCCGGCTCGATGTTGCGGCCCACGATGTGCAGAATCTGCGGCTGGTCGCCCACGGTCATGCGCACCCAGTCGCCGACGCGTACGCCGAGCAGGTCGAGCAGTCCCTGCCCGGCCACCGCCTCGTCCCGGCCGAGCGCGGGGCGGCCCTCGGCCAGGGCGTAGGGGTAGGGGTCGGCACGGGTGCCGAGACCGCGCAGCGCGATCGTGCCCGTCTGGCCCGGCACCAGCGCCGCCACCTCGACGCCCGGGTGGGCGGCGGCGATCCGCGGGTCGCGGTCGAGCAGGGAGCGGACCTCGGGGTCGCCGATCTCGCGGTCCGGGCGGACGGTGAGGTCGGCGGCGAGGCCGACCTGCTCGGGCCTGGTGTGGAAGCGGTCGATGGTGGTCCACGCGCTCATCGCCACCACGATCAGCAGCAGCGGCAGCGCCAGCCGGGCGACGGTGGCCGGAGTCCGCGGCCGGCGGGCGAACGCCTTGTGCCAGCCCAGGACCAGCGCGGGTGACAGCCGCAGCCCCAGCGCGCCGCGTGCCGGGCCCGACAGCCGTCCGGCGGCCGGGGCGGCGCTCCGGGGCACCGGAACCGGCGGCACCCGACCCGCCCGCCACGCCGCGAGCCCGGTGGTCGCGGCGATGAAGAGCACGGCCGCCACCGGTATGCCGGCCAGGGCCGCGGTGTGCCCCGGCAGCCCCTGCCACACGCCGATCGCGTCCCCGAGGCGGCCCGGTATCCGGCTGCCCAGGGCTTCGGTGAGCGTCGCCGCGGCCACCGCGCCGAGCAGCGCGTACGCGACGTGCTGGAGCAGGAAGACCCGGACGACCTGTGCGGGCGTGAAGCCGATCGCCTTGAGCACGGAGATGTCCCGCAGATGACCCCGTATCCGGGTGCCGATCGCGCCGTGCACGGCGAGCCCGGCGGCGAGCAGGGCCCCCAGCCCGAACAGGCCCAGCACCTGGCCGAGCAGCCGGGTGTCGCCCTGGGCCTCGGACCGGGCCTGCTGCCAGGTGGAGACCTCGCTGACCGCGCCGGCCCCGAGCACGGTGACGGCGCGCTGGACGGCGTAGTCCGTCTCGTCCGGATCCGTCAGGCGCAGCCCGGTCACCTCGCCGTCCGGAGCGCGCACGGCGGACGGCAGCGCCCAGACGAGGCCGGGCCGCTCACCGGGGCGGTAGCGCGGCTCGGCGCTGTCGGCGATCCCGGCGACGGTGAGCGTGCGCGCGGTGCCCGGCAGGGCGATGACGTCGCCGGGCTCGGCGAGCAGGGCGCGCGCCAGATGGCTCTCCAGGACCACGCCGTCCGGATGCGCGCCGTCCAGCCAGCGGCCCGAGGTGAGGAGTGGGCGTCCGTCGGCGGGGCCCGAGGTCGAGCCGCGCAGCTCGACCGACGCGCGGATGCCGCGGGCGGCGACGGTGGCGGACTCGGTGGGGAAGGGGCCCGCGACGGAGTCGACGCCGTCGAGACCGGAGAGCTCGCCCGCGTCGGCGGAGGGGGTCGTGTGGATCCACACGTGAGCGTCCCGGGACTGCGTGAACACGCGCTGCCAGGGGTTGGTCGCGTAGCCGAAGAGAGCCGTCGCGAGGAGCAGCGAGGCGACCACTCCGGCGGTCGCGAGCACGAGGAACAGCGCCTCACCGCGGTGCGTCCGCAGATCGGAGTGCACCCAGCGCAGGGTCGCTCGCATCGCCCGCCGCCTCAGTCCCTCAGCTCCAGCACCCCGGACGCCCCCACCCGGCGCGACGCGGTGCCGGTCAGCTCCGCGTCGTCCGCTATGCGTCCGTCGAAGAAGCTGATGACCCGGTCCGCGGCGCTCGCCAGCCGGGCGTCATGGGTGACCAGCAGGATCGTTTGGCCCCGCTGGTGGAAGCGGGACAGCAGCCGCATCACCTCGCGGGTGCCCCGGCTGTCCAGGCTGCCCGCGGGCTCGTCGGCCAGCAGCAGCGGCGGATGGTTGACCAGGGCGCGCGCCAGCGCGACCCGCTGCTGCTCACCACCGGACAGCTCGCCCGGCATGCTGCGTTCCTTGCCGTCCAGCCCCAGCTCGGCCAGCAGCGTCTCGCGCTCGGCCCGCGCCCGCTTCGGCGGGACCCCGGCGAGTAGCGCGGGCAGCTCGACGTTGTCCGCGACCGACAGGTTGGAGACCAGGTTGAAGAACTGGAAGACGATCCCGATGCGCCGCCTGCGCTCCACGGCCCAGCGCGCCTCGCCGTAGCCGTCCGTGCACTCGCCGTCCAGCCAGATGCTGCCGGCGTCCGGTCGCTGGAGCCCGCCGAGCAGATGCAGCAGCGTCGACTTCCCGGCGCCGGACGGGCCGGTCACGGCCACGAACTCCCCGCGCGCCACGCGCAGGTCGACCCCGCGCACCGCATGCGCCGGGGCGCCCTCGCCGTGATGCGTCTTGACCAGGGCTTCGGCGCGCAGCAGCGGAGTGGGACGGTGCTCGCTCACTCCTGCTCCTCCAGTTCCTCCTGGCAGCGCTCCAACCAGTCGAGGTCGGCCTGCAGATGCAGCATCGCGCCCTCGATCAGCAGCTGGGCGACGCGGTTGTCCCGGTTCTCGGTGGCGGCCAGCTTCGACAGGCTGCGCATGGTGTTCAGATACTGGCGCCGCTGCTTGTTGATCAGCGCGATCTGGTCGGCCAGCCCGGTCTGCGGGGCGAGCGCGAGCTTCATGAAGAACTCGTCGCGTACCCGCGGTTCGTCCGCCGTCTCCTCGTACCAGGCGTGCAGCGCCTCCCGCCCGGCGTCGGTGAGGTGGTAGATCTTCTTGTTGGGCCGGTTCGACTGCTCGATCTCCTCGCCCTCGATCAGTCCCGACTTCTCCATGCGTCCGAGGGTGACGTAGATCTGCCCGATGTTCGGCTGAGGGTACGCGGCACCCAGCAGTTGCTCAAGGTCCTGCTTCAGCTCATAGCCGTGGGCCGGTCCGCGCGCGAGGAGTGCCAGGAGGGGCAGGCGCACTCGTGCTCTCCTCCTCGCGTCCGCTCAGTGTGCTCCACGCCCTAGTATCGCCCATACCTAACAGGTATACATGGCGACTGACTCCGGGCGAAGAGGCCCGTTGCCGTTGTACAGGGAGGAACCTATGCGGTGGATCCATGCCGCGGGTAGGGGCCTCCTCGTCCTGGCCGTCGTACTGACCGGTTACGTCACCTCCGGCGCCCGCGCCGACGACGGCTCCGCGGGCGGACGCGGCCCGCTCACCCTGGCCACCGCCGGCGACCTCACCGGCTATCTCGGCCCCCTGCTCCAGGACTGGAACCGCGCCCACCCCGCCGAGAAGGTCACGCTCGTCGAGCTGCCGGACTCCGCCGACGAGACCCGCGCGCAGATGATCACCGACCTGCGCGGCGGCTCCCGCGGCCGCTTCGACGTCCTCAACATCGACGTCGCCTGGACCTCCGAGTTCGCGGCGGCCGGCTGGATCCGCCCGCTGCCCCGCGACCGCTTCCCGCTCGGTTCCCTCCTGCCCCCGGTCGTCGACACCGCGACGTACGACGGGCGGCTGTACGCCGTGCCGTACGTCACCAACGCCGGGCTGCTGCTGTACCGCAAGGACGTCCTCGCCAAGGAGGGCGTCCCGCCGCCGCGCACCTGGGCCGAGCTGGAGCGGGCGGCGGAGACGATTGCCCCGAGGTACGGCCTCGACGGCTACGCCGGGCAGTTCCTGCCCTACGAGGGCCTCACCGTCAACGCCGCCGAGGCCGTGTACTCGGCGGGCGGCACGATCCTCGGCGACGAGGGTGAACGCGTCACCGTGAACTCGAACGCGGCCCGCGAGGGCATCGGCTTCCTCGCCCGCGGCGTGCGCGAGGGCTGGATCCCGCGGCAGGCGCTGACCTACAAGGAGGAGGAGTCCAAGCAGGCCTTCCTCGACGGCCGCCTGCTGTTCCTGCGCAACTGGCCGTACGCGTACGCCGCCGCCTCGGCCGCCGCCTCCCCGCTGGCCGGCAAGGTCGGCGCCGTGCCCCTGCCCGGACCCGACGGCGCCGGCACCAGTGTGCTCGGCGGCTCCAACCTGGCCGTCAGCAGCCACACCCGGCACCCCGACACGGCAGCGCGCCTGATGGCGTACCTCACCAGCGAGCCCGTCCAGCGCCAGGTGCTCACGCGCGGCGCGCTGCCGCCCGTCCGGGCCGCGCTGTACGAGGACCCGGCGCTGATCCGGGACTTCCCTTATCTGCCGACCCTGCGCGCGAGCGTGCTCGCGGCCGCGCCGCGTCCCAAGAGCCCGCGCTACGACCAGGTCAGCCTGGTGGTGCAGGCGGTCGCGCACGACGCGATGAACGGCCGTGAGACGCCCGGGGGCGCGGTGCGGCGGCTGGCACGCGAGCTCGCCGCGACTTCCAGTCGATAGTTACCTGTTAGGTAACGCGCACATCTCAACTGGGCCTGGAATGCCCGAATAGGTCCACATACGCGGCAGTCAACTCCTCGGTAGCTTACGTCCATTCGTTGACACCCTCGCGACATGCCTACTTAACATGCATGCATAACCGCTGCACTAGCTCGTAGAGATGGATCAATGGGTTGAACAGGTACCACTGGTGGCGCGATGCGGTGATCTACCAGGTCTACGTCCGCAGCTTCCTCGACAGCACCGGAGACGGCATCGGCGACCTCGCCGGCGTCCGGACCGGACTGCCGTACCTGAAGAAGCTCGGTGTGGACGGGATCTGGCTGAGCCCCTTCTACCCCTCGCCGCAGCACGACCACGGATACGACGTGGCCGACTACTGCGACGTCGACCCGCTGTTCGGCGATCTCGCCGAGTTCGACCTGCTGGTGCGCGCCGCCCGGCGGCTCGGCATCAAGGTGCTGCTGGACATCGTCCCGAACCACTGCTCCAGCGAGCACCCCTGGTTCCGCGAGGCGCTCGCCTCGCCGCCCGGCAGCGCGGCCCGCGCCCGGTTCCACTTCGCCGACGGCCGGGGCCCGGACGGTGCCGAGCCGCCCAACAACTGGCACGCCATGTTCGGCGGTCCCGCCTGGACCCGGGTTCCCGACGGCCAGTGGTACCTGCACATGTTCACGCCCGAGCAGCCCGACTGGAACTGGCGCAACCCGGAGATCGGCGCGGAGTTCGACCGGAGCCTGCGCTTCTGGCTCGACCGCGGTGTCGACGGCTTCCGCATCGACGTGGCCGCCGGCCTCTTCAAGCACCCCGAACTGCCCGACTCCCCTGACCCGGAGGCCGACGCCCGCACCCGCGATTCGGTCAACCCGCTCGCCTGGAACCAACCCGAGGTGCACGACGTCTGGCGGCGGTGGCGCGCGACCTGCGACGAGTACGCCGCCCGCGACGGCCTCGAGCGACTCCTCGTCGGCGAGGTGTCCGTGCCGACCGCCCGTGAACACGCGCTGTACGTCCGCCCGGACGAGCTGCACCAGGCCTTCTTCTTCGACCTGCTCGGCGCGCCCTGGAACCCGGACGCCTTCCGCAAGGTCATCTCCGAGGCGATGCAGGACATCGCCGGGACCGGCTCCACGGTCACCTGGGTCCTCAACAACCACGACCAGGTCCGCACCGTCACCCGCTACGGCGAGCCGGCCACCGAGGGCAGCGGCCTCGGCGCCGCCCGCGCCCGCGCCGCCGCGCTGCTGATGCTGGCGCTGCCCGGAGCCGCGTACATCTACCAGGGCGAGGAGCTCGGGCTGCCCGAGGTCGTCGACCTGCCGGACGACGTGCTCACCGACCCGATCTTCCACCGCACCGGCAGCCGGGCCCGGATCCGCGACGGCTGCCGGGTGCCGCTGCCCTGGTCGGGACAGGCCTCCCCGTTCGGCTTCACCTCCGGCGTCGAGGGCGTCAAGCCGTGGCTGCCGCAGCCTCAGTGGTTCGCCGAGCATGCCACCGACCGGGCCCTCGCCGACACCCGGTCCTTCTGGCACCTGTACCGCGACGGCCTCCAACTTCGCTCATCGCTCGCCCAGTTGGGCGAGGGCAGGCTGCGCTGGCTGGACACCCCGCCGGGGGTCCTGGCCTTCGTCCGCGGCGACGACCTGGTCTGCGCCGTGAATTTCGGCACGGCCCCCACCCCCGCGCCGGTCTCCGGCACCCCCCTGCTGGCGAGCGGGCCCTGCCCGGACGCCGGGGTGCTGCCCGGCTCCACCGCCGTCTGGTGGATCACCGATTCCTCGTCAACTCCCACCCTTTGAAGGGACATCAACGATGATGCGACGACGTAGCACCCTGCTCACCGGCTGTACCGCGCTCGTCCTGGCGCTCGGCGCGACCGCCTGCGGCGGCGGCCCGGTCGCGGCCGGCGGCGGCGACAAGGCGCTCAGCGGCCAGACGGTCACCGTGGCCGGTGTCTGGTCCGGAAGCGAGCAGGAGAACTTCCAGAAGGTGCTGGACGCCTTCACCGAGAAGACCGGCGCGAAGACCCAGTTCGTGTCCACCGGTGACAACGTCTCCACCGTCGTCGGCAGCAAGATCGAGGGCGGCAATGCCCCCGACCTGGTGATGGTCCCGCAGGTCGGCGTGCTCCAGCAGTTCGCGAAGGAGGGCTGGCTGAAGCCGCTGTCCAAGACCGCGCAGACCTCCGTGGGCGCCAACTACGCCGACGTCTGGCAGACGTACGGCAGCGTCGACGGCACCCTGTACGGCCTGTACTTCAAGGCCGCCCACAAGTCGACCGTCTGGTACAGCCCCGACGCCCTCGCCCAGGCCGGGGTCGAGCCGCCGAAGACGTACGAGGAGATGCTGAAGGCCGGGCAGACCGTCTCCGACTCCGGGCTCGCGGCCTTCTCGGTCGCCGGGCAGGACGGCTGGACGCTCACCGACTGGTTCGAGAACATCTACCTCTCCCAGGCCGGACCCGAGAAGTACGACGCCCTCGCCGCGCACGAGCTGAAGTGGACGGACGCGTCGGTGGTCGAGGCGCTGACCACGCTCGGCAAGCTGTTCAAGGACAAGCAGCTGATGGCGGGCGGCCAGAAGGGTGCTCTGAACACCGACTTCCCGGGCTCGGTGGAGAAGGTGTTCGGGCCGAAGCCCGAGGCCGGCATGGTCTACGAAGGGGACTTCGTGGCCGGTGTCGCCAAGGACCAGTTCGGCAAGGCCATCGGCGAGGACGCGAACTTCTTCCCGTTCCCGTCGGTCGGCGGCGGCGACGCCCCGGTGGTCAGCGGCGGCGACGCGGCCGTCGTCCTGAAGGACGGCAAGAACGCCGAGGCCGGAATGAAGCTCCTGGAGTACCTGGCGACCCCCGAGGCCGCGGCGGTCTGGGCCGAGGCGGGCGGCTTCCTGTCCCCGAACAAGAAGGTCGACCTCGCCTCCTACGGCGACGACGTCACCCGGGCGACCGCCAAGTCCCTGGTCGGCGCGGGCGACTCGGTCCGCTTCGACATGTCCGACCAGGCACCGGCGGCCTTCGGCGGCACCAAGGGCGCCGGCGAGTGGAAGATCCTCCAGGACTTCCTGCGGGACCCCTCCGACCCGAAGGGCACCGCCGCCGACCTGGAGGCCGCGGCGGCCAAGGCGTACGGGAACTGACGGCCATGACCGCGACGCTCGTGAAAGAGGCGAGCCCCCCCGCCGCCGCCGGTGCCGGAAACAGGAGGGGTTCTTCATGGGCGAGGTGGTCGTGC
>NZ_JBFBJT010000211.1:0-9321 GCF_040686175.1 Streptomyces sp. NPDC086077
ACGGCGAGGTAGGCGAACATGACGCCCTGGAGGGTCATCAGGGACGAGCCGATGCCCTTGGGGAAGAAGCCGTCGAAGGCCCAGAGGTTGGAGACGGCCGCCGTGTCACCGGCGCTGCTGAAACCGAAGGTCAGCACGCCGAGACCGATCACGATCATGCCGATCAGAGCGGTGACCTTGACCATCGAGAACCAGAACTCCAGCTCACCGAAGAGCTTCACGGAGATCAGGTTGACCCCGAACAGGATCACCAGGAAGACCAGTGCCGTCACCCATTGGGGAATGGACGGGAACCAGTAGTTGACGTAGATCGCGGCGGCGGTGAGTTCCGCCATGCCGGTGACGACCCACATCAGCCAGTACGTCCAGCCGGTGAAGTAACCGAAGAACGGGCCGAGGAACTCGCGGGAGTACTCCGCGAAGGAACCCGAGACGGGGCGGTAGAGCAGGAGCTCGCCGAGCGCCCGCATGATGAAGAAGATGATCACGCCGGCCAGGGCGTACATCAGGATCAGGCTGGGGCCGGCCTTGGCGATGTTCGCCCCGGCACCCAGGAAGAGGCCGACGCCGATGGCGCCGCCGATCGCGATCATCTGGACCTGACGGCTGCCGAGCCCGCGCTCGTACCCCTCTTCAGGAGCGTCCGTGACCTTCTCAGAGGTCATGTGTAGTGCGCCTTTCTCCATGCCGACCCGGACCTCTCGTCGGCCTCGGATCGGGTTTCGATCCCCCCGGATTGATGGAGTTGAGCAGCCCTCCCAAGGCCGCTCGTGCCTGGCCGACGGTCGCCGGCTCGGTGGCGCACCCGGCGCGACATAAGGGTGGTGTTCGCCGGGCGGTCGTGAAGATTTATCACGACCGCCACACTGATCGCCTGGGGGGCATGTGGCGCACAACACAGGAAGAACCGGACAAACAAACACCTAAGGGCATAAAACTGGCCACAGCGGTGACAGGATCGTTATCCGGATTTGAGCGTCCGCTGAGCGGACACATCGCCTTCACATTCAGGGCAAAAGGGTGGAGATCAATGTCTCCTGGAGCCCGCCGAGCCAGAGATAGGCCATCACCATGGGCTTGCGCGGGTCCTCGTCCGGCAGCCGGTAGAGCAGGTCGGTGTCGTCCTCGTCGGAGATCTCCAGCCGGGAGCCGATCGCGAGGCGGAGATCGTTGAGGGCGCCGAGCCACTGCTGGGACCGCTCCGGGGTGAGCTGCAGCACCGCCCCGCCGTCCCCGGGGGAGGCCAGCTCGTCCAGCGAGCGGATCACCGCGAGGGCGTTCTCCCGCTTGCCGGCCCGCAGGTCGTTCTCGGTGTAGCGGCGGAACTCGGCGGAGTGCGCCTGCTGCTCCTCGTCCTCCTCGGGCCGCTCGGGGTCGCTGTAGGCGTCCGGGAACAGGCGGCGGAGCACCGGGTCGGAGGGCGGTTCGCTCGGGCCCTCGGCGAACAGCTCGGCCAGCGGGTCGGCGGAGGCGTCCTCGCCGGGGCCGGGGCCGACGAGTTCCAGCAGCTGGACGGCCAGCGAGCGGATGATGGAGATCTCGACGTCGTCGAGGGCGACGGCCGCGCCGCCGCCGGGGAGCGGTTCGAAGGTTCCTGGCATGGCGGCGATCGCTACTTCCGGTCCTGCTGGAGGGTGGCCCACAGACCGTAGCCGTGCATGGCCTGCACGTCGCGTTCCATCTCCTCGCGGCTACCGCTGGAGACGACCGCCCGGCCCTTGTGGTGGACGTCGAGCATGAGCTTGGTGGCCTTGTCCTTGGAGTAGCCGAAGTACGACTGGAAGACGTACGTCACATAGCTCATGAGGTTGACCGGGTCGTTGTGCACGATCGTGACCCAGGGGACGTCCGGCTCTGGTACGGCAGAGACCTCCTGAGCCGACTCGGTGCGTTCGATCTCGATGGGAGCGGCTGACGTCACAACTCCCATGCTGCCATGGGCCCCACAAATCGTCACACTGACGAAATGGGGTGTAGCATCGGTTGCCATGAACACAGCGGACCTTGGGCTGCCGGTGGACGTCCCCTCGACCGCCCTCTTCACGGACCAGTACGAGCTGACGATGCTCCAGGCCGCGCTGCGGGCCGGCACCGCCGGGCGGCGCAGCGTCTTCGAGGTCTTCACCCGGCGGCTGCCGGAGGGGCGCCGGTACGGGGTGGTGGCCGGGACCGGCCGCGTCCTGGACGCCGTCGAGAACTTCCGCTTCGACGCGGACGTCCTGCGCTTCCTGCGGGAGGGCGAGATCGTCGGTGGGGAGACCCTCGACTGGCTCGCCGACTACCGCTTCTCCGGCGACATCTGGGGCTACCCCGAGGGCGAGGTGTACTTCCCGGGATCGCCGATCATGCGGGTCGAGGGCAGCTTCGCCGAGTGCGTGCTGCTGGAGACGGTGATCCTGTCCGTCCTCAACCACGACTCCGCGATCGCCGCGGCGGCCTCCCGGATGTCCTCGGCCGCCGGGGGCCGCCCACTGATCGAGATGGGCGCCCGGCGCACCCACGAACTCGCCGCGGTCGCCGCCGCGCGGGCCGCGTACGTCGGCGGCTTCGCCTCCACGTCCGACCTGGCCGCCGGGTTCCGCTACGGGATCCCGACGGTGGGCACCTCCGCCCACGCCTTCACCCTGCTCCACGACCGCGAGCGCGACGCCTTCCAGGCCCAGGTCGAGTCCATGGGGCGGGGGACGACCCTGCTGGTGGACACGTACGACGTCGCGGAGGCCGTCCGTACGGCGGTGGAGGTCGCCGGGCCCGAGCTGGGGGCCGTGCGGATCGACTCGGGGGATCTGCTGCTGGTCGCGCACCGGGTGCGTCAGCAGCTGGACGAGCTGGGCGCGACGAGCACCAGGATCATCGTGACCTCGGACCTCGACGAGTACGCCATCGCCTCGCTGGCGGCGGCGCCCGTGGACGCGTACGGCGTCGGCACCCAGCTGGTCACCGGCTCCGGGCACCCGACGGCCTCGATGGTCTACAAACTGGTCGCCCGCGCCGAGTCCGAGGACCCGAAGGCGCCGCTCGTGCCGGTGGCGAAGAAGTCGTCCAGCGGCAAGATCTCCATCGGGGGCCGCAAGTGGGCCGCCCGGCGGCTGGACGGGCAGGGCGTGGCCGAGGCCGAGGTCGTCGGCACGGGGGCCGTCCCGGCGGGGCTGGCCGACCGGCAGCTGCTGGTCGAGCTGGTCAAGGGCGGCGAGGTGGTCGCCCGCGAGCCGCTCGACGCCGCCCGCGATCGGCACATCGCCGCCCGCGCCAACCTGCCCCTGTCGGCGACCCAGCTGTCCCGGGGGGAGCCGGTGCTCCCGACGGAGTACGCGACCGAGGGCTAGGCCGGTCCGGCGGGGCGCGTGCGTACGCGCCCCGTAGCGCCCCCTCCCGCTGCGTGCCCGGAGTCTCTAGGCTCGGAGGTTCAGATGCACCCGCCGGACCGGGCCCCGCACCCCCTCGGCACCAGGCTCCGCACCGACCCGTACCGAACCGCCGGGACTACCGACAGACCCCATAGCGAAGGACACCGACCATGCGCCGCGCCTTGATCGTCGTAGACGTGCAGAACGATTTCTGCGAGGGGGGCAGTCTCGCGGTGACCGGGGGTGCCGATGTGGCCGCCGCGATCACCGAGCTGATCGGGCAGGCTCCCGCCGGGTACCGTCATGTGGTGGCGACCCGTGACCATCACATCGCGCCCGGTGGCCACTTCGCGGACAACCCCGACTTCGCGCACTCCTGGCCCGCGCACTGCGTCGCGGGCACGGAGGGGGTCGGCTTCCACCCGAACTTCGCCCCGGCCGTCGCCTCCGGCTCCGTCGACGCGGTCTTCGACAAGGGCGCGTACGCGGCGGCGTACAGCGGCTTCGAGGGCGTCGACGAGAACGGGACCTCGCTGGCCGACTGGCTGCGCGAGCGGCAGATCGACGAGGTGGACGTGGTCGGCATCGCGACCGACCACTGCGTACGCGCGACGGCCCTGGACGCGGCCCGCGAGGGCTTTCGCACCCACGTCCTGCTCGACCTCACGGCGGGCGTCGCGGAGGCGACCACGGAAAGAGCCCTGGAGGAGCTGCGCGAGGCGGGCGTGGAACTGTCGGGGAAGCCGGTCGTCTGAGCCCGGTCAAGGCAGCAGGGGTTCGTCCGTCCGGGCCCCGGGCGGGGATCGCTCGGGTGGGTCACATCTGGGCCGTGGGGCGGCGCAGGAGGGCCCGGATCGGGCGCCAGAGTTCCTGGGTGAGGTCGGGGCCGCCGAGCGTCGCGTCGGGGGCCGTGCGCCATATCAGGCCGTCCGGATGGTGCAGGACCGCCGTGATCTCGTCCGGGCTGGGTGGGGCCGCGTTGCCGCGCAGGTAGACCGCCCGCAGCCCCAGGTTGCGCAGCCTGGTCAGGGCGCGCGCCCGGTTCTGCGCGTGGACGAGCACCCGCACCGCGGCGGACCCGTCGGCGGCGGGGCTGGGCAGGTTCAGCGCCACCACCACCGTGCCGTTCGGCAGCTTGCAGAAACCTCCTGCGGCCATGTCTTCATACCCCCGTATCAGCCGGTGTCAATAAGAGAACCACAGGAGGCACCTAAACACGGATCGGCGGTGACCCGCCAGGGGGTCACCGCCGATCACGCTCTGACCTGGGCAGATACCGATTACCTACCCGCGGGGCCAACCTCCAGCTCGACCGTCGAGCCGTTCGAGGCCTCCTTCAGGATCTTGATCTTCGTGTTGGTGTCAGTGATCTTGACGCCGCCGGTCGGGTTCGACTCGTCGTAGTAGTCACCGGTGCGGTCGTTGAAGACCGAGACACCCTTCGACCCCGGGATGTACTTCGCCACGTCCGCCTTGTGCAGCGTCATGCCGTCGGTGCGGCCGAGGCTGAACGGCGAGTCGTAGGCCTGGATGCGGTTGCGCATCAGCGTGCCGTCGGCCCACTTGAGCGCGGTCGGGTGGGAGTCGATCGGCAGCACCAGACCGGTACCCGCGTGCTGGCTGGTGTTGTTGTCCTGCTGGGAGGTGTCCCACTTCCAGATCAACAGGCCGTTCTGGTACGCGTAGTGCTCCACCCAGTCCGGGCGCTCCGTGAAACCGAAGTTGTACGGACCGGTCTTGAGCGTCTCGTCGTACGACACGTACTGCCGGTTCTCGGCGATGTAGTACTGCGCGTAGTCCTTGGTGAAGGACGCGCCGACGCGGGAGAAGCCGGCGGCCGTCCAAGCGGCGTCCGCGGCCTCGGCGTCGTCGGAGAAGACGGGCGCACCGTCCGCGGTCACCTTGATCGCGTCGGCCGTGAAGCCCTTCTGGGCCACGCCGCCGTCGGTCTGGTAGCGGAAGCGCAGGCCGATCTTCTGGCCGGCGTAGGCGTCGAGCGAGTACGCGAACTTCTTGTACCCGTCGAGCGTGCCGTGCAGGGCGGGCTTGTCGCTGCCGTCCCGCGGGACCGGCTGGCCGTCCACCGTGCCGTCGACGGCGGTCCAGTTGGCGCCGCCGTCGGTCGAGACCTCGGCGTAGAGGTAGTCGTAGTTGGCCTCGATGTCGTACCAGCCGTCGAAGGTCAGCTCGGCGGCCGACTTGCCGGTGAGGTCGACCGAACGCGTCAGCGTGTTCTTGAGGTTGTCACCGCTGCCGCTCCACCACTGGGTCTGTCCCTCGGAGGGGGCGATGATCTCGGTGGTGACGGCCTTCTTCGGCAGCTGGACGACCAGCGCCTGCTTGTGCTTCGTGTTGTACTCGGCGACGCCCAGCTTGTGCCAGGAGTTGACCCCGGCCTTGGCGGTGTCGTAGTTCAGCCAGCCCAGCTGGAGCTTGTCCCAGGCGGTCATGTCGCCGGGGAGGTCGCCGATCTCGTTCTTGCCGGTGCCGAGCCACGAGCCGGACGACATCAGCGTCCAGAAGCCGGTGGAGTTCTCGCCGCCCGCGGTGTCGTAGTGGTCCGGCAGACCGAGGTCGTGACCGTACTCGTGGGCGTAGACGCCGAGTCCGCCGTTCTCCGGCTGGACCGTGTAGTCGCCGACCCAGATGCCGGTGGAGCCGATCTGCGTGCCGCCGAGCTTGTTCTGCTCGGGGCCGGTGGCGCCGGCGTCCGTGCCGAAGGCGTACCAGCGGTGGGCCCAGATCGCGTCGGTGCCCTGGGCACCGCCGCCCGCGGACTCGTCCTCGCCGGCGTGCACGACCTGGAAGTGGTCGATGTAGCCGTCGGGCTCGTTGAAGTCGCCGTCGCCGTCGAAGTCGTAACGGTCCCACTCGTCGAACCGCGCGGCGTCCGCCTTGATCTGCGCGTCGGTGCGGCCGGCCGCCTTCTGCTGGGCGACCCAGGCGTTCAGACCGTCGCTGACCACGTTCCACACGCTCGGGCAGTTGGTGTCGCCGCAGGCGTTGTTGCCGTAGCGGGCCTCGTTGTAGGGGACCTTGACCCAGTCGGAGACCTCGCCGTCGACCGAGTAGCGGCCGGAGGACTGCTTCTCGTAGTACGTCTTGACCGAGTCGACGCCCTTGCCGGAACCGAAGTACAGGTCCTCGAAGTGCTGCTGGTCGTAGTCGGCCTGCCAGGCCGTGGAGTTGTCCTTCTTGCGGTCCGGCTTGGCTATCTGGTTGTGCAGCGGGCCCGCGGTGCCGCCGTAGCGGGGGTCCGTCTTGTCGCCGAACTCGACCAGGATGGTGAAGATCTTGTCGGTCTTCTCCCGGCCCAGCTCGACGTACTTTGCGTCGCCCTTCTTGCTCTTGAGCTGCACGACCTTGGAGCCGTCGCGCTGCTTCACCGAGGCCTGGCCGGATATGACCTGCCTCAGCGCCTCTTCACGCTGGGCCTCGACCGTCTTGCTCAGCGGGCCGTCGAGGTTGTGCTCGTGGCCCTTGTGGTTCTCCGGCGACGCGGGGTCATGCCGGTCGGCGGCGGGCGCCTTGGCCGCCGGGCCGGCCGAGTCCGCCTGGGCCACGGTGAGGCCGGAGAGCGTGGCGGTGGCCGCGGCGAGTGCGACCGCGGTCGCGGCAGCTCTCAACGTCCAGGGTCTACTGGTCACTTGAGTTCCTCCCCAGCGTCCGGGCGCGCGGAAAGGGGGGTGATGGAGGTGGTGCGTCCGCGCGCGCCTGATCAACGCGTGTAGTCAAGTGCCGACATTTGACTAGAGGTTGCGGAGAAAAGACAGACCTTGACTTGCGCAGGACAACTGCACTATGCGGAGATGACTTTTCGCTTACCGAACAAGTCGGGATTCGTTCTCCGGGCGCGCGGGACGGCCGATCCGATGGCTGACATGACTCGGTGCGCCCCCTGTGCACCGGCACTGTTGGTCAGGTCACGCTTACGGTTCGTTCCGGTCGGGCATGCACGCGAATAGATTCAGTCCGCACCCTCCCCCGCAGCGTGAGGCACGGGGGGAGTCCACCCCCATTCTTCGAGGACACGATTGCCATGCCTCGTCCGACCGCCGCACAGCTCGCCTACGGTTCGTGCACCGTGATCTTCTCGACCCTCGCCATGCTGCTGCTGTCACAGACGAGTTCGGGTGCGGGGATCGCGGTCATCGCCGTCGCGGCACTCCTGCTCGGGCTGCTGGTCGCCATGACGGTGCCCATGCCGAAGCGAACTCCGATACCCGCGCACCGGCCCGCCACCGACGTGACGCCACCGAGGCCGGCGACGGTGCGCCGCGAGCCCGTACGGGAACCCACGGCCCACTGAGGAACACACGAGCAGCACACGGTACGGCGGGCCCGTCACCTCCCAGGTGACGGGCCCGCCGTCGTGCCGACCGGGTCACGTGGTGCTGACCACCACGGTCTTCGCCGCCTTGTCGTGCAGCCCCTGCTTGTAGGGCCTGTCGAAGAAGCTCCAGCCGCCGCAGATCGCCGTCCAGACGCAGGCGCAGCAGAACGCGAACGGAATCCACAGCACCGCCGCGCGGAGCAGCGAGGCCTGAACGGAAGGCGTGGCTCCGTTGTCGAGATGTGCCACGCGCATGTTCAGCCATTTCTTGCCGAGGGTCTGACCCGACTTGGCGATCATGATCGTGTCGTACGCGATGTAGAGCACGGCCGCGATGACGGACTGCGCCACGGAGTCGCCGACGTCGACCTGGTCGGCGTCCACCTGGTACTCGTCCACGTTGAAGCCCCAGGTGATCAGCCAGACCACGATGCCGACCAGCACCATGTCGATGATCCGGGCCACCGTGCGCTTGCCGCTGTCGGCGAGCGGGGGCATACCGGCGAGCGGATCGGCGGGGTGCTCGCCACCGCCGTACGGGCCGCCGCCGTAGGGCCCGCCGCCCTGCGGCCCGCCACCGTAGGGTCCACCGCCGTACGGGCCGCCGCCGGGGGGCGGGGGCCGCTCACCGCCGCCCGGGGGCCTGTCGTACGGCGAGCCGGCCCCCTCGCCGGGCGGGGGCTGCTTCTTGAACGGGTCGTCCTCCGGCGGCTGCCCGCCGGAACCGGGGGGCGGTTCGGTGCTCATGGCCCGAGTCGACCGCGAACCCCGCGGCTCCGCATCCGGCGAGGGGCCGTCCGGAGTACCGGCCGCCGACAGACGCTCCGGACGGCCCTCCCGTCAGCCCGCGACGAACGTGTGTGCGGCCTTGTCGTGCCAGCACTGGCGCCACGGCCGGTCGAAGAGGCACCACAGCACACCGATGACGCCGAAGCAGAGCAGACCGGGGACGCTGTAGACGAGCCAGCGGCGCAGGGCCGCGCCGAAGGACGGGGCGTCGTGGCCCTCGATGTCCCGCACCTCCAGGCCGAGCAGCTTCTTGCCCAGCGTGCGCCCCCACTTGGCGGTGGGCAGCGCCTCGTAGAGGACGCCGAAGACGAGCAGCACGGCGAGGACGATGCCGAGGTACGCCGCTGTCGTGCCGTCCAGCAGCCAGACGGTGACCGTCCGGCCGGAGAGCTTGGCCTCGTCGATCTTGCTCTGGACATGGTCGAGGGCCTGCGCGCCGAGCGGCACGGCGGCGACCGCGGTGACGCCCGCGACGACCACGGTGTCGATCAGCCGGGCGGTCAGCCGCTTGCCGAGGCCTGCCGGGCGGGCCTCGGCCTGCCGTCGCGCCGCCGCCTGGAACACGTCCTCGACGGGGGGCTTCCACGGGGCGACGGGCTGCTCGTCGGGGGCGCCGCTGGAGGCGCCGGCGAGCCGGTGCACCTGCTGCGCCCAGGAGGACTGACCGCCGCCGGAGCCCGACGTGACGGGGGCGGCGGCCTGGGCCTGGTGGGGGACGCTCGCGGACTGCGGGGCGGGCGCCGGAGCCTGGGACGCAGCGGCGCTGGCGGCGGCCGCCTTCCCGGCACCGAAGCCTGGCGCGCCGGCCGGCTGCTGGCCGGGCGGGGGCGCCCAGCCGGGGGCGCCCTGGCC
>NZ_JBFBJT010000212.1:0-9246 GCF_040686175.1 Streptomyces sp. NPDC086077
ATGGAGCGGTACCACCGGGGGAAGGTTGCTTCCGGTGACGCCACAGCCGATGGCACGGCCGAGGGAGGTGCTTCGGTCACAGGGATCTCCTGAGGCGCCGAGACACGGCTCGGCAGCGACGTGGAGCCCGACGGCACACCACGGCAGGCACGGCTGTACGCCTTCGTCAACCACGTCGAGGGCGTGGAACCCGGCGCGTACGCCTACGAACCCGACACGCACACATTGCGGTTGGTGGCGCCGGGCGCGCCGGGCTCGTTCCTGCAGAAGAACTACTTCCTGTCCAACTACAACCTCGAACAGACCGGCGCCGTCATCGTCCCCACGCTGCGCACGACGGCGGTCCTCGACGCCGTCGGCGACCGGGGCTACCGACTGGTCAACGCCACCGTCGGGGCGATCGCGCAGACCTTCTACACCGCATCGGCCGCACTCGGGGTCGGCGCGGGTGTCGCCCTCGGCTTCGACAACATCTCCTACATCGAGGAGCTCGGCCTGGAGGGCACCGGGGAAGCGCCTCTGCTCATCATGCTGCTCGGCAACGAGCGGCCGCACCCCGCCGACTTCCGCTCCGACATCGCCTGACCGGGAGCCGCCATGACAACGACGACCAGTTGGCAGCCCGGCCGACGCTTCCTGCTGCGGGTGGCCGGCCTGCCCATCGAGACCGTCCGCGACCTGCGCTGCCCCGACAGCGTCCGCTGGGCCGACGACGTGCTGTCCGCCGAGGAGCACCTGCTGGAGCGGGGCCGGGAGCTGAGCGACGTACTCCACGCGCTGGTACCGGCCGCCGAGCGGACCTTCCCCGACGACCAGGGCGGGCGACGCCGTCACCTGCTCTCACTGCGCCGGGACATCTTCAACAACCGCCTGCCGAAGGGGACCACGTCCGCGCTCGACCTGATCGAGGCGCTGGACCCGGCCGTGGCCGAACGGACCCGGGGGTGGCTCGACGGCCGGCGCGCGCTGGACGAGCTGCACCGCCGGGGAGCCGCGCTGATCGGCGGTGAACTCGCCGAGACACGGGGCGTGTTGCAGACACTGCTCGACGAGGAGCGGCTGCGTCACGGACTCCTCCTGGCCTCGCCGACGCTCGAAGCCCGTCTGGAGCCTTACGTGCGCCTCGGCGCGGGGATGCGCCCCGACAAGCGGCTGCGCAAGATCGAGCGTTCGGTGCTGTCGTACCTGTACCGGACGGTCTGCAAGACCAGCCCGTTCAGCACGTTCACGGGCGTCGCCCTCGGCACCTTCGACGAGGGCGACGACCCCTCGGTGCGTCTTCGCGCCGAATGGCGGGGCCGGGTGCGGCCGAACGTCGTGGTGCTGGCCCGGTTCGCGGAGCAGATCCTCGCCTCCCCCGCGCTGCGCGCCGACCTCCCCGTCCGGCTCGCGTCGGGCTGGGGCAGTGACGACCACCGCGTGCGCTACGTGCGTCGCTGGGTGACCACGGGCGACGACGACGCGGCGGTCACCTTCGACGCCGTCAAGGACCGGTTGTTCTTCCTGCGGCGCAGCGGGACGCTGGACCGGCTCATCGCGCTGCTGAGCGAACGGGAACCGCGCTACCGGGAGTTGGTGGACTGGCTGTGCGCCGAGTACGGCGCGGACGCCCAGCTCGGGGAGTCCTACGTGTCGGCGCTCCTGCAACTCGGCATGATCCGCGTGCCGTGCCTGGACACCGACGTGCACACCGCCGACCCGCTGCGCGCCTTCCAGGACGCCCTGCGGGCGGTGGAACGGCCGTGGGCGGCGGAGCTCGCCGCGGAACTCGACACCGCGGCCTCGCTGATCGACGCGTATCCGCACGCGAACACGGCGGGACGCGCACAACTGCTCCGCCGGCTGCGGGTCTGCCTGGGCGACGCGCAGCGGCTGCTGGGCGCCCACGAGGTGGCCCTGCCGCAGACCCTGCTCTACGAGGACGCCGACGCGGGCGA
Organism: Streptomyces sp. NPDC086077; assembly: GCF_040686175.1. Taxonomy (NCBI): domain Bacteria; kingdom Bacillati; phylum Actinomycetota; class Actinomycetes; order Kitasatosporales; family Streptomycetaceae; genus Streptomyces; species Streptomyces sp. NPDC086077. Next base: position 1,938 of record NZ_JBFBJT010000212.1, read on the forward strand.
CGACGTCTCGTGCGGGCTTGGCGCCTGGACCGGCGCGGACGGCGGGGCGCTGCGCTCCGTGGAGCGGATCCTGCCCGCGTTCGATCTGACGCTGCCTCAGCGGGTCACGTTCAAGGGGTTCTTCCTCGCCCGCTACGGCAAGGGCGGCCGGTGCGACGACCTGCTCGGTCTCGTGCACGACTTCCACGAGGACTTCTTCGACCAGTACCTCTCCTTCAGCGCCAAGCGCGTTCCCTTCGACGCGAAGGGCGACTACGTGCCGGAGGAGAACTGGCTGGGGCTCACCGAGATCAAGGCCCTGGACCGGGGACGGCAGGCGTTCATCGGCCGGATGCGCGCGCTGTGGGCGGAGCACGACGGGGAGGCCGATGTCGTCCTGGAGGACGGTCACCTCGCCGAGGTCGCGGCCGAACTGGGCGGCCTCGACTCCCCGTTCACCCCGCAGAGCCACCATCTCCAGGTGACCTCCGAGGACGGCGAACGGCTGCTGGTGCTCAATCGCTCCTACGGCGGACTGTCGTTCCCCTTCAGCCGCTTCACGCACGTCTGGGACGACGGCCCCGCACCCGCCGTCTCGGACCTGCTGCGGGAGCAGGCCGCGCGGCTCACCCCGCCCGGGACCGTCCTCGCCGAACTCACCGGCGGGCCCGTCACCAGCAACCTCAACCTGCACGGACGCCTCACGGACTACCAGATCGTGTGTCCCGGCGAGGCGAGCAGTGTCCCCGAGGACCAGCGCATCCACCTGGACGATCTGCGCCTGGAGCACGACGAGGCCGAGGACCGTCTGGTGCTGCGCTCCAGGCGCCTGGACTGCGAGGTCATCCCCGTGTACCTGGGCTACCTGGTACCCCTCGCCCTCCCGGAGACGCCGCGCACGCTGCTGTTGCTGTCGCCGACGTCGATGGCACCGCTCGACGTCTGGGCCGGGGTCCCGCACGGCCCGGCGCACCAGGGCGTCACCCGCCGTCCGCGCGTCCGGCACGGCAATCTCGTCCTGGCCCGGCGCGGCTGGTCCACCACCGCGGCCTCGCTGCCGATCCGTCCCGCCGGCACTCCCGAGGACGAGGTGTTCCTCGCCTGGCGGCGCTGGCGGCGCGAACACCGCCTGCCCGCCCGGGTCTTCGCCACCGTCTCCAGCGGCCCCCGGGGCGGCGCGGGCGCCAAGCCGCAGTACCTCGACTTCGACAGCTTCCTGTCGCTGACCGCGTTCGAGGCGCTGGTCAAGTCGCCGGACGACCGGGTCGAGCTGCGGGAGATGCTGCCCGCCGAGAACGGACTGCACGTCGTGTCCGAGCGGGGCAGCCATGTCGCCGAGCTCTCCGTCGAGACCTTCACCGCCACCCGACGCACCGAGGAGAACGCCCCATGGCCGAGCTGAACCCCTCCCCCGGCGCGTGGCAGGCCATGCACATCTTCTACGCAGCCAACCCGCAGCCTCTGCTGGTGAACTGCGTCGGCCCGCTGATCGCGGGACTGAAGGACGACGGGCTGCTCGCCGGCCACTTCTTCATCAACTACTGGCTGGAGGGCCCGCATGTGCGCCTCCGCCTCAAGCCCGTGACCGAGGAGGCGACGCCGGAGGTGCGCCGCCGTGCCGAGGAGGCCGTCGACGCCTTCCTGCGCAGCCGGCCTGCGCTCTACGAGGTCGACTCCGGTTTCCTCAACGAGTTCTACAACACGCTCTTCGAGATCGAGTTCCCGGAGGGCGATCGCGGCGACTTCATGGCGGAGGACGGCCGCATGCGGCTGCGTCCGAACAACTCCCGCTCCTACGAGCCGTATGAGCCCGAGTACGGCAAGTACGGCGGTCCGGCGGGCATCGCCCTCGCGGAGTGGCACTTCGCGCACTCCAGCGACCTGGTCGTCGAGGCCCTGGGCTCCATGAACCTGCACCTGCGGACCGTGCTGCTGGGCACGTCGGCGCAGCTCATGATGGTCATGGCGGGCTGCTTCCTGCCCGACGACGACGAACTCGCCGACTATCTGGAGCGGTACTACGAGTTCTGGCACCGCGCCTTCCCCGGCACCGGCTTCATCGGCTCGTCGGAGTACGACCGCAACTACGCCGAGATGGCACCGCGCCTGGGCCGTCGCTTCGAGGAGATCCGCCGGGCCGTCGCCGCCGACCGGCTCGACCGGTTGCCGGCCTTCCTGCGCGGCTGGGCGGCGCACTGCCTTGAGCTGCGGGAGAAGGCGGTCGCCCTGGCAGAGGGTGGCGAACTGGTCTTCCGCTCCTGGGACGGCACCCGTGACGAGCAGGTCACCGACCCCGCGGTGGCACTGCCGTTGCTGCTGTCGCCGTACATGCACATGACCAACAACCGGCTGCATGTGACGATCCGTGACGAGGCCTATCTCTCGCACGTCCTCGGACGGGTACTGCGCTCCGGCACCGGAAGCACCTCGGAGGCCGCCTCATGAGCCCCGAGCGGGCCGAGGTGTTCACCCACCGTCCCCGGCTGCGCCCGGACATCCTGCTCAGCGCGCCGCTGCTGCGCGGCCCGGCCACGGTGCACCTGATCAGGGATCCCGCGGACGGTTCCGGCTTCGAGGTCGGGCCGAAGGAGTACTTCCTCATCTCCCGGCTGGACGGGTGGCGGAGCCTGGAGGAGATCGGCGACGAGTACGCCGCCGCCTTCGGGCGACGGCTGGGCGAGGCCAACTGGCGGCAGCTGCTGGGGCTGCTCGGCGCCAAGCGGCTGCTCGCCGGCGCACCGGCACCGGAGGCCGTCGCCACGCCGCCCGCACCGCCCCTCAGCGGCAACCTCTACCGGGGCAGCCTGCGCCTCGTCGCCGACGCGGGCGCGACCACCGGACGCCTGCACCGGGCGCTGCGCCCCCTGCTGCGCGGGCCGGTCCTGCTGCCCCTGCTGGTGCTCTGCCTGGCCATGGAGGTCGCCTTGGCCGCCGGGCTCGGCACGCTCGTGCGGGACACCTGGTGGCTCTTCCACCAGCCGGTGGCGCTGCTCGGTGTGTTCACCCTGCTGTGGCTGAGCACCGGTGGCCACGAGCTGGCGCACGGCATCGCGGCCCGGCACTTCGGCGGCACGGTGACCGAGATCGGCCTGCGCTGGCGGCTGCCCGCCGCGATCATGTACTGCCGGGTGGACGACTACCGTTTCCTGCGCAGCCGGGGGCACCAGCTGGCGATCGGCGCGGCCGGCGCCTTCGCGAACCTGCTGTTCCTGCTGCCCTTCGCCCTGTGGTGGGCGGCGCTGGAGACGGGCGATCCCACGCGCAGGGTGCTGTCGGGACTGCTTCTGCTGGGCAGCGTTCAGGCACTGGTCAACCTTCTGCCACTGCCACCGCTGGACGGCTACACCATGCTCTCCCACGTGCTCGGCGTGTCCAACTACGCGCCCGAGAGCGGGCGCTACCTGCGACTACGGCTGCGCGACCGCCAGGCCGCAGCCGGCTACCCGCGCCGGGCGCGGGTTCTGTACATGGCATACGGGATCGGCTCGTCCGTTCTGGTCTGTCTGATCGCGGCCGCGTCGGTCACGGCCGTGTTTGTTCTGCTCGCCCCCTGACGGGCCTGTTTCGAGGAGCTGTTCATGACGGAGACGGAAACCGTGCCGGCGGACCCCGGCAACCACGCGGCGGACGCCGCGATCCACGTCGAGGGGGTGAGCAAGCGCTACGGGACCCGCCAGGCACTGGACGGCGTCTCGCTGCGCGTGGCACGGGGCGAGTTCTTCGGCCTGCTCGGGCCCAACGGCGCGGGTAAGACCACCCTGGTGGAGATCATGGAAGGCCTGCGCCAGGCCGACTCCGGCACGGTCGCCGTACTGGGCTCCTCCCCGTGGCCGCGCAATGTCGCGCTGCTTCCGCGGCTCGGCGTGCAGACCCAGTCCTCGGCGTTCTTCGTGCGTCTGACGGCACATGAGCACCTGGCGACCGTCGCCGCCCTCTACGGCGCGGACCGCGCGGCGGTCGAGCGGACGCTGGAGGCAGTGGCGCTCACCGAGCAGCGGGACACCCGCGTGGAGGACCTCTCCGGCGGGCAGCGGCAGCGGCTGGCCATCGCCTCCGCCCTGGTCCACGATCCCGAGCTGATCTTCCTGGACGAGCCCACCGCCGCCCTCGACCCGCAGGCCCGCCGCGACCTGTGGAGCGTCCTGCGCGCCCTGAAGGAGGCGGGCCGGACGATCGTGTACACCACGCACCACCTGGACGAGGCAGAAGCCCTGTGCGACCGGGTTGCGATCCTGGTGGAGGGCCGGGTCGCCGCGCTGGACTCCCCGCGCGGCCTGGTCGGCGCGGTGGGCTCGGCGACCTCGGTGCTGCTGCCGCCGGAGCGGATGACCGTGGCGGAGGCAGAGGCGATCAAGGGCGTGGACCGCGCCGTCCTGAGCGGCGGCAGCCTCGTGCTCGAGACGCGGGCGTCCGGAAAGGTGATGTCAGCGCTGGACGCGCTCGGCGGCCTGGACGGCGTGCAGACCCGCTCGGCCACGCTGGAGGACGTCTACCTCCGGCTCACCTCCACCGCCGGAGAGGGAAACACCGCCGGCGACGGCAGCCCCCGGCACACCCAGCACGCCCAGCACATCCAGAACACGGAGCACCAGGCATGAGCGCATACGGGGCACTGACGGCGGCCGGCTACCGGGCCCAGGCCCGGGACACGGCGGCACTCTTCTTCACCTTCGCCTTCCCGCTGGTCTTCCTGGTGGTCTTCGGACTGATCTTCAACGGTCAGGAGGTGGAGGAGACCGGCCGGCCCTACATCTCGTACATCGCGCCCGGCGTGATGTCGTGGGGCGTGGGCAACGCGGCGGTGTTCGGCATCGCGTTCACGCTGATGCAGTGGCGCCGGGACGACCTGCTGCGCCTGATCCGGATGACGCCGACGAGCCTGCCCACGGTGCTGGCCTCCCGTTACGTGCTGGCGCTCGCCATCGGCGTCGTACAGGCCGTGGTGTTCGTCGCGGTGGCGATGCTGCCGCTGTTCGGCCTGGAGCTGGATTCCCGCTGGCCGCTGGCGCTGCCCGTGCTGCTGTTCGGCATCACCGCGTTCCTGTCGATCGGCGTGATCATCGGCTCGTACGCCGACACGCCCGAGGCGGTGGCCGCCATCGCGAACTTCCTGATGGTGCCGATGGCGTTCCTGTCCGGCTCGTTCCTGCCGCTGGACATGATGCCGGACTGGCTGCAGACGCTCTCGCGGGTGCTGCCGCTGCGCTACTTCAACGACGCCGTCTCCGCGTCCCTGACCGGCAACGGCAGCCTCGGCGACGTGGCCGTCGGATGCGGCGCGCTCGTCGGCTTCACCGTCGTCTTCGCGGCCGTCGGCCTGAAGACCTTCCGCTGGAGCAACCGCACATGACGACCGCCGCGGTACGGGAGGGCGTACCACTTCAGGAGGCAGGGCGCCGGCTGCGGTCGGCGCTGGCCGAGCGGAGCGTCCCGGGCCGGGCCCCCGAGGTGGTGCCGCTCGGGTCGCGCGACGTGCGGGACGACCCGCACGCCGCCGTGCGGCCCACCGCCCTGGTCCATCTGACCTCCCGCGAAGTGCTGGTGGGGCCGTGGGGCGGCGACGCGGACGCACGGGCCTGCGGAACGTGTCTGGCGATGCGCTGGCAGCGGCTGCGGTCGCGGACCGAGCGGGACGCCCTGGAGACGGGCACCCCGTGGAGCTTCGCCCCGCACTGGCCCGAGCAGCCGGCGTTCGTCGCGGACGCGGTGCACGCCCTGTACGAGGCGGTGATCGGCGACCCGGCGCCGGCGCCGCCGGGACGGACGCCCGCCGACCGGGCGCTGCCGCAGGTGTCCTGCCTGGACGTGGCGACCCTGACGGTACGGACGTTCCCGCTGTACGCCGACCCGCTGTGCCCGCACTGCGGTTCCGGCGGAACGGACAGCCGTCAGGACGCCGAACTCGCGCTGGCGAGCCGGCCGAAGCCTGCCGAGGACGTCTACCGGCTGCGGCCGGCGTCCTCCTACCCGCTGGCCCCGGCGGCGCTCGCGAACCCGGTCACCGGCCTGCTGGGCGCCGGGACCTGGCTCAACGTCACCTCCCCGACCACGGCGCCGGTCGCGGGCAGCGTCTTCATGCGCGGTTACGCGGGCCTGACCGACGTGACCTGGAGCGGCCAGGCCAACGGCTTCGCCGCCAGCCGCGACCTGGCCTTCCTGGAGGGCCTGGAGCGCTACGCCGGCACCCACCGGCGGCGCGGAACGAAGCTGCTCACCGCCTCGTACAACAGTCTGGGCGAGGACGCGCTGAACCCGGCCGACTGCGGCTTCTACGCCCTGGAGACGTACCGCGACGATCCTCTCGTCGACCCGTTCGACGCCGACCGGCCGATCCCGTGGGTGTGGGGCTACTCCCTGCGCGACCGGCGTCCCCTGCTGGTCCCCGCCCGCCTGGTCCACTACAGCGCGGGGCTGGCGGCGGACAACTTCGTCTTCGAGTGCTCCAACGGCTGCGCGATCGGCAGCTGTCTGGAGGAGGCGGTCCTCGGCGGGCTGCTCGAACTGATCGAGCGGGACGCCTTCCTGCTCGCCTGGTACGGCGGGACGCGGCTGACGGAGATCGACCTGGCCACGGTCGGCGACCCCACCGTCCGGGCCATGATCGACCGGGCCGCGCTCCAGGGTTACGACGTGCACGCCTTCGACAACCGGATCGACCTCGCCGTGCCCGTGGTGACCGGACTGGCGGTACGGCGGGACGGCGGGCCCGGCCTGTACTCCTTCGGCGCCGGCGCCTCCCTGGACCCGGCGTCGGCACTGGAGGGCGCCCTGTCGGAGGTGCTGACGTACATTCCGCACCTGCCGGGCCAGGTGCGCGAGCGACAGGGCGAACTCGAGGCGATGGCCGCCGACTTCACCAAGGTGCTGCACCTGAAGGACCACGCCCAGCTGTACGGGCTGCCCGACATGGCGGTGCACGTCGCGCCGTACCTCCAGCCCCGGGAGGTCCGTCCGATGGCGGACGTCTACGCGTCGTGGGAGACGTCCGGCCGGCCGCGTACCGGCGATCTGGCGGACGATGTGGCCCTGTGCCGCGACGAGTTGGCGCGGGCGGGCCACGATGTGGTCGTCGTGGACCAGACCACGCCGGAGCAGCGGCGGATGGGGCTGCGGACCGTCTGTGTGCTGGCTCCCGGGCTGCTGCCGATCGACTTCGGCTGGTCCCGGCAGCGCGCGCTCGGGATGCCCCGGCTGCGCACCGCGGCCCACCGCGGCGGGCTGCGCGACAGCGACCTGGAAGGGTGGGAGATCCGCCGGGTCCCGCACCCGTTCCCCTGAGGCCGCACACGGCGACGGCCGGGTCGCCGCTTCCCCCTCCCGAAGGAGTGGA
>NZ_JBFBJT010000213.1:0-9179 GCF_040686175.1 Streptomyces sp. NPDC086077
GTCCACTGCCGGTCGTAGGCCGCGCCGTTCGCCCGCTCCACGGTGGGCGTGGAGTTGCCGGGCACCGCCCGGTCGTCGCCGTTCCCGGTAGGCGTCCTCGGCGAGCAGCAGCCGCACATGCCGCTCGGCCAGGCGTTCCGCCGCCCGCACCGCCAGCTTCAGCGGCGGCCGCAGCGTCGCCGGCACCCAGCGCTTCATCGTCAGCGCCGCCGCCGTGTCCTCGTGCACGTCCCACACGGTCACCGGGGCCCGGCCGCCGCGCCGCCACCGGCGCAGCGTGCCGGGCAGGGCGAGCAGCAGCTCCGGGTCGTGCAGCAGCACCACGTCCGCCTCCGGGCCGCGCTCCGCCAGCAGGGCGCGCGCCGCGCGCAGCGCCGCCCGGCGGTCCCGGCCGGCGGCCCGGGGGAGGTCCACGCCCTCGACACCGGGGCGCGGCACCACCCCACGGGCGCCGAAGGGGGCGGCGTACACGATCCGGTGGCCGCGCTCGGCCAGGGCCGCGATCTGCCGGTGCAGTATCCGCGCGTCCTCCGGATGGTGGACGACGGTGACCACGAGTATCCGCATCAGAGCAGCACCTTTCGGCTCCGCCCGGCCCGCTACAGCACCTCGACACCGGGGCGGAATATCCGCCCCCGGGTGTCGAAGAGCAGGCGGGCCGCGTCGGCGAGGGCGGGCAGGTCGTAGGAGGAGTGGTCCTGGAGCAGGATCGTCAGGTCGTGCCCGGCGACGGCGGCCATCGGGTCGTCGACGCGGGGGACCGGCACACCGTCGACGGACCACTCGTCGACGTGCGGGTCGTGGAAGGAGATCTCGGCCTCCCGCTGCCGCAGCAGCCGTGCCACCGGCACGGCCGGGCTCTCCCGCTGGTCGGCGACGTCGGGCTTGTAGGTGACCCCGAGCATCAGCACCCGGGAGCCGTGCAGTGGCCGGCCGGCGTGGTTGAGCAGGTCCTGGGCGCGGCGGACGACGTACTCCGGCATCCGCCGGTTGATCTCCTGGGCCAGCTCGACGAACCGGAACTCGTAGCCGAGCGACGAACGCACCTTGTACGAGAGGTAGTTCGGGTCGATGGGGATGCAGTGGCCGCCGACCCCGGCGCCCGGCCGGAACGCCTGGAAGCCGAACGGCTTGGTGCTCGCGCAGCGGATCGCGTCCCACAGGTCGACGCCCAGCTCGTGGCTGATGACGGCGAGTTCGTTGACGAGGGCGATGTTGACGTGCCGGTAGGTGTTCTCCAGCAGCTTGGCCATCTCGGCCTCGCGGGTGCCCTTCGCCTGCACGACCGTGTCGACGAGTTTGCCGTAGAAGCCGACCGCGCGGGCGGCGCACGAGGGGGTGCAGCCGCCGACCACCTTGGGGGTGTCGCGCAGCCCGTGCCCGGTGTTGCCGGGGTCGATGCGCTCCGGCGAGAAGGCCAGGGCGAAGTCCTGCCCGGCGCGCAGCCCGGAGACCTCCTCCAGCAGCGGCCGTACGACCTCTTCGGTGGTGCCCGGGTAGGTGGTGGACTCCAGCACCACGAGCTGTCCGGGCCGCAGCCGGCCCGCGACCGCCCGGACGGCGGCGGTGACCGCGCTGAGATCGGGCCCGCCGTCCCCGTTGAGCGGGGTCGGCACACAGATCACCACGGTCTGGACGCGGGCGAGACAGCCGTCGTCGGTGTAGGCGCGGAAGCCGGCCGCCAGCATCCCGCGGACGTCCTCGTCGGAGACGTCGTCGACGTGGGAGCGTCCGGCGTTGAGCCCGGCGGCGATCCGGGGGTTCTTGTCGAGGCCGACGACCTTCAGGCCGACCGCCGCCGCCTCCCGCGCGAGCGGCAGCCCGACGTAGCCGAGCCCGATCACCGCGAGTTCGGCGGTGCCGGCCAATTCTGATTCCCCGAGCTGTGCGTTCTTGTCCCCGAGCGGTTCGGACTCGTCGACCTGCATAGGGCTGCTCCCGTCCCGTGGGCGGACTCGGATCTGAAGTTGTGTGGTCCGGCCCGCGCCTCCGAGACAGCCGGGCGGCTCCTCAGAGACAGCCGAGGGCGCGGTACGCCTCCCGGGTCGTCGCGGCGACCCGCGTCCAGGTGCGGTCGCGTGCCACGATCTCGCGAGCGGCCGTACCCCATTCGGACCGCTTTCGACTGTAAAGAAGGAATTCGATCGCATCTGCCCAAGCCTGTTCGGACGAGGGCGGAACGAGCTGCCCGGTCGCTCCCGGCTTGACGAGCTCCCGCAGCGCGGGGAGATCGCTGGCGGCCACCGGCAGCCCGCTCGCCATCGCCTCGACCGGCTTCAGCGGCGTCACCAGCCGGCACACGCGCGCATCGGTGCGCGGCACCGCGAAAACGTCCAACACCGCGTGGAACTCCCGGACTTGGTTGTACGGGACCCGGCCCGTGAACACGGCCGTCCCGTCGTCGAGACCCAGCCGGCCGGCCAGCCGCAGCAGTGCGGGGTGCTCCGGTCCGTCCCCCACGATCAGCAGCCGCAACGGCACTCCGCGGCGCCTCAGCTCGGCACCCGCATGGAGCAATGTGCCGATTCCCTCGTGTGGAGTAAGGCTGCTGACCGTGCCGACCACGACGTCGTCCGGCGCGATGCCGAGCCGGGCCCGCAGCGGCGCTCCGTCCGGCAGGGGTGTCAGGAACTCCTCGTCCACCGCGTTCGGCACGATCAGCACCCGCTCCTCGGGCACCCCGCGGGCCACGATCTCCGCCTTCATCGCCGCGCCCAGCGTCAGCACCAGGTCCGCCTCCCGCATGCAGTGCGTCTCCAGCTCGCGCCGGGCCCGGTACGTCGGGTCGTCCGGCGTCCGCCCCGGGGCCTGGGTCAGCCAGGTGTCCTCCAGGAAGCCGCGCACCTCGTAGACCACCGGCAGCCCGTAGGCCGCGCGCAGGGCCAGCGCCACCCGCCCGTTGCCGTGGTCGGTGGCCGGGTGCAGGACGGCGGGCCGCAGCCGCTCCACCAGCCGCCCGGCCAGCTCGGCGTTGCGGGCCAGTACCGCCGCCTGCCCGTACGGCAGCCACGGCGGCAGGAGCCGGTGCTGCGGCACACCGTCCACCGTCTGCACCGCACGGGCGTCCAGCACTCCCTGCGCCACCGGGAACCCGACCCGCGTCACCACATGCGGATCGAGCCCGGCGGCACGCTGCGCCGCGGCGATCCTCTGGGTGCGCACGGTGTAACCGGCGTGCTTGAACGGCAGTCCGTTGGTCACCAGATGAAGCACCCGGCCCGGCACCGGCCGGACCGCGCGACCGGGCGGAGGGGGCACCCGTACCCCGGATGGAGCAGCGGCCGGACCCGCCGTCCGGGCCCGGCCGGCGAGCCGCCGTTCCAGCTCACGGACCCGGCGCCGCACGGGCGACGGCAGCAGCCGCACCCCCAGCAGCGCGGCCCTCAGGGGGTCATGGCGCAGTTCGCCCCACGCCACGGATGCGGCCAGACTGAGCGCACGGGGGATATGACGCGACATGCCGTCACGTTAGGCGGCGAGAGCGGAGAAAGTACGACATGAACGGCCGCATACTTCACGTCGTCGGCACCCGACCGAACTTCGTCAAGGCCGCCCCGGTCGTCGCCGCACTGCGCACGGCGGGCTGCGACCAGGTGCTCGTGCACACCGGCCAGCACTACGACGAACGGATGTCGGACATCTTCTTCCGGCAGCTCGGCCTGCCCGAACCGGACACCGACCTCGGTGTCGGCTCCGGCAGTCACGCCCGGCAGACCGCCGACCTGCTCGTCGCCCTGGAGGGCGAGCTGACCGCCCGCGACCCCGCCCTCGTCATGGTCTACGGGGACGTCAACTCCACGCTGGCGGCCGCCCTGGTCGCCGCCAAGCTGGGGATGCCCCTCGCCCATGTGGAGGCGGGCCTGCGCAGTTTCGACATGACGATGCCCGAGGAGGTGAACCGGCGCCTCGTCGACCAGCTGGCCGACATGCTGTTCGCCACCAGCCCGGAGGCGATCGGCCACCTCGCCCGCGAGGGCGTCGACCCCGCCCGGGTGCATCTCGTCGGCAACCCCATGATCGACACACTGCTCACCCATGTGGACCACTTGGACCCGGCCGCCGCCCGCGCCGCCCACGGACTGCCCGAGCGCTACGCCGTGGTCACGCTGCACCGCCCCGCCAACGTCGACGATCCCGAGGCGGCCAAGGCGGCCGCCCGCGTCCTGACCGAGGCGGCCCGGCTCCTCGACCTCGCCGTCCCCCTGCACCCGCGCGGCAGGGCGGCACTCGGCGAGGCCGGGCTCGACGGCGCTCCGGGCGTCCACGTCCTCGACCCGCTGGGATACGTCGAGTTCATGAGCCTGGTGCGCGGCGCGGCCGCCGTGATCACCGACTCCGGCGGTGTCCAGGAGGAGACCACCGTGCTCGGTGTGCCCTGCCTGACCCTGCGCACCACGACCGAGCGGCCGGTCACCGTCACCCACGGCACCAACCGGCTCGTCGGCCACGCCGAACTCATCCCCGCGCTGCGCAAGGTGATGGACGGCGGGCAGCCGGCGCCCGAGGAGGGACCGCCCCTGTGGGACGGCCGGGCCGGGGCCCGGATCGCCGCCGAGGTCGTCCGCCGGCTGGACCACCATGTCTGAGCTCACCCGCCTGTACTGGGACACCCGCCACCGCGAGCACGACGACCTCGCCTCGGGCGGCCACATCGGCCTGGACCACGCGGGCAACGAGATCTTCTACGCCCAGCGGCTCGGCGCCCTGCTGCCGCTGATCGGCGACCTGGCCGACGAGTCGGCCCCCCTGTTCGTGCTCGACGCGGGCTGCGGCAAAGGGCACTTCGCCCGCGCCCTGGCCCGCTGCGGCCACCGCGTCGACGCCTTCGACACGAGCGAGGAGGCCGTCGCGCACGCCCACGCCGAGGGCGGCGGCCCGCGCTACGCCGTCGCCGCCCTGGACGAGTGGCGCAGCCCCTGGCCGTACGACGTCGTGGTCTGCCTCGACGTCCTCTTCCACGTCCTCGACGACGAGGAGTGGGCGGCCGGCCTGCGCAACCTGGCCTCGCTGGTGCGGATCACCGGACGGCTGATCCTGACCGACGAGGACATCGGCACCCGCAGGCCGCGCGGCGACTACATCCTGCACCGCCCGGCCGACGAGTACGCCGCGCTGCTCGAACCCCTCGGCCTGCGCCACACCCTGTTCACCCCGTACGGCTTCCGCGAGAACGAGGTCGGCTTCCACGTCTTCACGAGGACCCGCTGATGCGCCTGACCGATCTGCTCCACCCTCACCTGGACGGCGTCACCACCGTCGTGGACGCCACCGACGGCGGGCTCGACCTGGAGCCCTATCTGCATCTGCCCGACGACGTCGCCGTGCACCACGGCGAACGCGACATCGGCGAGAACGAGCTGGTGATCGTGTCGTTCGGCCCCGACCCGGCGCTGCACGGCACCGAGACCGACTGTCTCGCCGTGCTGCGACGCATGCGCCCCGGCGGCCGCGGCCTGATCCTCTTCGGGCACCGCGGCACCGAACTCCCCTACCACCGGGTGCTCGACGCCCTGGTGGCCCACCACTGCCAGGTGCTGCGCGCCGCCCCGCTCGACTACGTGCACCTGCACGCGGCCGCGGTGTTCGTGCGCACCGACGAACTCCAGCCGCCGCACGACTGGTTCGGCCGGCCCGTCCCGGCGGAGGGTTTCGCCACCGCGCTGCGGATCGCCGACGAGTACGTCCTGGCCGACCTCGTCGCCCGCTCGCTGCGGGCCCGGGTGCTGGACCTCGAACGCGACGCCGAGGAGGCGGAACGCGCCCGCGGCCCCGTCCACGAGGAGGGCCTCGCCGAGCGCCTGGCCGCCGCCGCACGCGACAAGGACCAGCTGGCGGCCGCCCTGCACAGGGCACGGGACCGCGTGGGCCTGCTGGAGGCGCGGGTGGCCATGCTGGAGGGCTCGACCTCCCTGCGGGTGGGCAGGGCCCTGGTGTCGGCCGCACGCTCACCCCGGCAGGAGGCGCCACGCCTGCCCCGCGAGCTGTACGGACTGTGGCGGGGGCGGGTGAAGTCGCGTCCCCTGTCCGCGTCGTCGCGCGCGGCGAGGGAGGCGGGGCTGCGCGAGCTGTACGGACGATGGCGCGGGCGGCTCAAGCCCGGAACCGCGGTCCCGGGCACCGCGAGCCGTGTGACGTCACGTCCCGCGACGTCCGGACTCGCGCCCCAGATCGCCGTGCCCGACGGGCGGATGCACCTCGCCCACCGGGCGTTCACCTCGACGCCCCGCGACCGGATGGTGATCGCCGGTGTGCTCACCGACGCCACCGCCGCGGACCTCGCCGCGGACGCGGTGGTCAACCGGGCGCTGCCGCACGACGGCCGGCTGGTCGTGCAGCGCACCGACCCGGACGCCCTGGTCGTCCAGCTCAGCGCCTGCACGGGCGAGGGCCCCTGGTCGCTCACCGGCACCGGACTCGCCCCCGACCTCGACCGGAAACTGGCCGAACTGATCACGGAGACCCGGGCGGCGGGCCGCCGCTGCGTGCTGTGGCGGGACGGCCCGGTCTCCGCGGCCCCCGGCCTCACCCGGCTCGCCTGGGACGTCGTGCTGGACGCCGACGCCGGTGTGCGGCTGACCAGCCTCGACCCGGCCACCACCGGCCGCCAGCGGCTGCGCGAGGTGTTCCGGGCGGACAGTTCCCGGGTGCGCCTGTCGCAGCTGGCCCGCCGGATCGGCGCCCCCGACCCGCTGGACCGGCGGCGGATCTGCGTGCTGGCCGACCCACGTGACCGGGCCGGCGTCGCCCGGCTCACCGAGCAGGTGCTGAGCCAGCGCCACCGGCCCGCCGAGGTCGTCGTACCCGATCCCACCGGACTCGACGAACTCGCCGCCGCCGGCGTCACCGTACGCACCGGTGAGCCCCTCGCGCCCTGGGTCGCCGACTGGACGGACCTCACCGAGGACCGCCCGGACACCCTGCTGCTCGACCTGATGTGCGCGCAGGAGTACTCCGGCGCCGACGCGGTGGGCTCCACGCCCGCCGCCGACGACTACACCTTCGTCCCCGAACTGCGCCCCCTCCTGGTGCGCCGGTCGCTGCTTACCTCCGGCGCGCCGCCCGAGACCTGGGCGCGCCAGGGACACCGCCTGTTCGCCTGGTGCGGGAAGGAGCCGACATGAGCCGGACACTGAACGCGCTCGTCTACGGCGACGTTGACCTCAATCTCATCGACGGTTCCGCCGTCTGGGCCCAGTCGACGGTGCAGGCACTGTCGCGGGCCGGCTGCCGGACCCGGCTGGTCCTCAAGGCCCCCGTGCTCACCAGCCGGCTGATCGACCCGCTGGCCGGGCTCCCCGGCGTCACGGTGGTCCGCCCCCACGAGGAACGGCTGCTGTCCGGGCTGTCGGACCGGCCGCTGTCGCCCGTGCAGGCCTCCCAGGCGCTCGCCCAGCTCGACCAGGACGAGCCCTGCGACCTCCTGGTGCTGCGCGGACGGCGACTGGTCGGGCGCATGGTCGCCGAGGGCCTCTTCGAGGGGCGGATCTGGGCCTACCTCACCGACATCCCGCAGTCGGCCGCCGAGATGACCGAGGGGGCCCGCGCGGAACTCACCCGCATCGCCGAAGCCTCCCAGCGTCTGCTGTGCCAGACCGAGGAGTTGCGCTGCCTGCTGGAGACGTCCGTGCCCGAGGCCTGCGGCAAGTGCGTGCTCAGCCCGCCCGCCGTACCCGAGCCGGGCTTCCCGCTGCCGGAGCGCGAGCACCTCCACGACCCCTTCCGGCTCGTCTACACCGGCAAGTTCGCCCCGCTGTGGAACACCCTGCCCATGACCCGGCTGCCGGCCCTCCTCGCCGAACAGGGTGTCCGGGCCGAACTGCACACCGTCGGCGACAAGATCCACGAGGACCCCTCGCACCCGGAGTTCCAGGACGCCATGGCCCGCGCGCTGGCCGTCACGCCGGGGGTCGAGCACCACGGCGGGCAGCCGCGCGAGGAGGCCATGCGCATCGCCTCCGACTGCGACCTCGGTCTCGGCTGGCGCGAGCCCGCGCTGGACGCGAGCCTCGAACTGTCCACCAAGGTCCTGGAGTTCGGCGCCCTCGGGCTGCCCGTCGTGCTCAACCGCACCCCCGCCCACGAGGCGCTGCTCGGCGGCGACTATCCGCTGTTCGTGACCGGGCACGCCGGACTCGACGACGCCGTGGAGACGGTCGCGCGTGCCGTGCGCGAGCCGCAGGCCCGGCGGCTCGCCGCCGAACGCTGCCGGGAGGCCGCCTCCCACTACACGCTCCGGGCGGCCGCCGAACGCTGGCGCGCCCAGCTCGACCAGGCCTTCCCCGAGGCGCCCGCCGCCGTGACCGCCCGGCCGCGGCCCCTGCGGGTCGGCGTCGCGGGCCACGACCTGAAGTTCCTCTCCCGGCTCCTCGACCACTTCCGCACGGTGCCCGGTCTTGACGTACGCGTCGACGCCTGGCCGGCGCTGTCCCGGCACGATCCGGCCGCGAGCCGGGAACTCGCCGGGTGGGCCGACGTCGTGGTCGTCGAGTGGTGCGGCCCGGCCGCCGTCTGGTACAGCCGCCACAAGCGGCAGGACAGCCGGCTGATCGTCCGGCTGCACCGCTTCGAACTGGACGCCGAGTGGCCCGCGCAGGTCGACATCGACGCCGTCGACCAGGTCATCTGCGTCAGCTCCTACTACGCCCGCCGCACCCTGGAACTGACCGGCTGGCCGGAGTCCAAGGTGACGGTCGTCCCGAACTGGGTGGACACCGACCAGCTCGACCGCCCCAAGGCGCCCGGCGCCCGCTTCCGGCTCGGCATGATCGGCATCGCGCCCAGCCGCAAGCGCATGGACCTGGGCCTCGACGTGCTGGAGGCGCTGCGCGCCCGGGACCGCCGCTGGCACCTCTCCGTCAAGTCCAAACCACCCTGGGAGTACTGGTGGATCTGGAACAAGCCCGAGGAGCGCGCGCACTACGACGCCGTACTGCGCCGTATGCAGACCTCGCCGCTGCTCGACGGGGCGGTCGTCTTCGACGACTTCGGCGCGGACGTGGCCGGTTGGCTCCGCCGGGTCGGGAACGTGCTGTCCACCAGCGACGACGAGAGCTTCCATCTCGCCCCGGCCGAGGGCATGGCCTCCGCCGCGGTGCCCGCGCTGCTGCCGTGGCCCGGGGCGGACGAGATCTACGACCGGCGGTGGATCCACCAGGACCCTCAGGCGATGGCGGACGCTC
>NZ_JBFBJT010000214.1:0-8983 GCF_040686175.1 Streptomyces sp. NPDC086077
GAGGTGGGGCCGCCCTCGGCCCTACCGGCCGGCCGTCGTCGTCGCCGTCGCGTTCACCGGCGCCGGTGCGTACCCGGTGGGCCGGGCGGTGAAGGCGCCCCGGCCCTGGGTCCGGCTGCGCAACCGCGTCGCGTAGCCGAACAGTTCGGCCAGCGGCACGGTGGCGGTGACGACCGCCGAGCCCGCCCGGGTCTGCGAGCCGCAGACCCGGCCACGCCGGGCGGCGAGGTCACCGAGGACACCGCCCACGGCCTCCTCGGGCACGGTGACCGTGACCTCGACGACCGGCTCCAGCAGCGCCATCACGCAGAGGCGCAGGGCACCTTGCAGACCGGACCGGCCGGCCGTCCGGAACGCCATCTCCGACGAGTCCTTCACATGGGTCGCCCCGTCGGTCAGTGTCACGCGCACCCCGGTCACCGGATGCCCGCCGAGCGGCCCCTCGGCCAGGGCGTCCCGGCAGCCGGCCTCGACGGCACGCACGTACTCCTGCGGTACGCGCCCGCCGACGACCGCCGAGCGGAACTCGAACCCGCTCTCCAGCGGCTCGACGTCCAGCACGACATGGGCGAACTGGCCCGCTCCGCCGTCCTGTTTGACATGCCGGTGGACATGCCCGGCCACACCACGCTCGACCGTCTCGCGGTACGTCACCCTGGGCCGGCCGACATTGACGTCCAGCCCGTGGCCGCGCCGGAGCTTCTCCACCGCCACCTCCAGGTGCAGTTCGCCCATGCCCGACAGCACGGTCTGCCCGGTCTCCGGGTCGGTCCGCGCGACCAGCGACGGGTCCTCCTCGGCCAGCCTGGCGAGTGCCGTGGCCAGCCGGCCGGTGTCGGTGGACGCACGGGCCTCGACGGCCACGGTGACGACCGGTTCGGCCACGCTCGGCGGCTCCACGACGAGTGGTGCGCCGGGCGCGCACAGGGTCGACCCGGCGCGGGCGGACTTCAGCCCGACCACGGCCACGATGTCGCCCGCGACGGCCCGGTCCACCTGCGCGTGCCGGTCGGCCTGCACCCGCAGGATCCGCCCGATCCGCTCGGCGCGCCGCGCACCCGCCTCCCACACGGTGTCCCCCTTCTCCATCGTCCCCGAGTACAGCCGGACGTACGTCAGTCGCCCCGTCGGTGTGGCGCTCACCTTGAACGCCAGTGCCGCGAGGGGCGCCGCGGGATCGGCCGGGCGTTCCTCGCCGCCGGTGCCGCGCACCGGCGGCACGTCCAGCGGTGACGGCAGATACGCCACGACCGCGTCGAGCAGCGGCTCGACACCGCGGTTGCGGTACGCCGAGCCGCACAGGACGACGACGCCGTCACCGGTGCGCGTGAGGTCCCGCAGGGCCGCGGCCAGGGTTCGCTGCGACAGTTCCGCGGCGGAGCAGAACTCCTCCAGCGCGTCCGGGTGCAGTTCGGCGACCGCCTCCTCCAGGAGCCGTCGCCGCCGCCGCGCCTCGTCCAGCAGGTCCGGCGGAACCGGTCGCGCCGCCGCCGCGGTCCCGGCGCCGTCGGCCCAGATCAGCGCCCGCATCCCGACCAGGTCGACGACGCCGGTGAAACCGTCCTCGGTGCCGATCGGCAGCTGCACGACCAGCGGGGCCGGGTGCAGCCGGTCACGGATCGATGCGACCGCCGTGTCGAGGTCGGCGCCCGCGCGGTCCAGCTTGTTGACGAACGCGATTCTCGGTACGCCGTACCGGTCGGCCTGCCGCCACACGGACTCGCTCTGCGGCTCGACGCCGGCGACGGCGTCGAACACGGCGACCGCCCCGTCCAGCACCCGCAGCGAACGTTCCACCTCGTCGGCGAAGTCGACGTGCCCGGGGGTGTCGATCAGGTTGATCCGGTGCCCGTCCCAGGCGCAGCTGACGGCCGCGGCGAAGATGGTGATCCCCCGGTCACGCTCCTGGGGGTCGAAGTCGGTGACGGTGGTGCCGTCGTGGACCTCACCTCGGCGGTGGGTGGCGCCGGTGGCGTAGAGGATGCGTTCGGTGAGGGTGGTCTTGCCGGCGTCGACGTGGGCGAGGATGCCCAGGTTGCGGACGGCGGTGAGGTGTCGGTCGAATGCGGTGCGCACGGCCCTTGGCCTTTCGGGGTGACGTGTGTGCGTGGGCAGCGCGATGTCCGGACGTGACGTGAAGCGGCGGGCGGGCGCGGGGCGTGGATCGACCACCGACGCACGCGCGCTGACGCTCAGATGTCCGTCACGGCTTCCGGTGCCGGCCGCGCAGCGGGCACCGGGCGACCGGAGACACGAGGATCACCTCGTAGCGGGAGCGGGGAACGACGACAGCGGCACGATCACGCACGGCCCGTCCCCTCTCACTCGACTCGCTGTTCGACAACGAGGCGAGTGTAGGGAGGACGGTCCACCGACCGCACGGCATTTTCGACCGGCCCTAGGACCCCTCCGCCGTGTAGAAGTACCGCCGGACCCGTCGCAGCCACGCCTCGGCGGCCCTCTCGTCGGGCTGTTCGGGCAGGGCGCCGGGCGTCGCGTCGAACGCCTCCTCGAAGTGGCGCAGCAACGGCAGTGCCGTCGAGGGGTCGGCCGCGGCCCGCTCGCCGAAGGCGTGGTAGCTCTCGGGATCCTCCACCCGGACGGTCAGCCGGCCGGTGGCGTACAGCTCGTAGCCCTGGGTGCACAGCCGCTTGAGGTGGCGGGCGTGCTTGGCGGTGCGCCTGCGGGTGCCCGGGTCGCCGGCGCGGCTCTGGAGCTTGCGGAACTGCTGCGTGGCGTACCCGAGGTACGCGTCACGGACCCGGCGGGCGCCGAGGAGGGTCGACCGGATGCCGATCAGCTCGTCACCGAGGGGGGTCCTCACCTCGTACAACTCCTCGGGCAGCCAGACGAGTTCCATGACGGTCGGGTTGCCGCCGAGCGCGAGGCGGCACCACTTCGCCGCCTCGTGCAGGGTGCGGTCGGGTGCCGTGGTGACGTGGGACTCCTTCGGGCCGTGCAGGCCGTGCAGGGCCTCGGTGGGTGCGGCGAACATGCCGAGCCGGTCCACGTCGGAACCCTCGCGGGCGAGGCCGTACGCGGTCGAGCCGACGACGCCGGACAGCAGGATGTTGGTCACGGTCACGGAGGCCCCCCGATGTCGAGTCGCGCGCCCTTCGTTTCGGTGGCACGGGCGACGGCGGACCGTCATGATGCCGCGTCCACCGGGCCGACGGCCTGCCATTTTCCGCCGCCGGACGCGCACGGCGCGACCCTCGGGTTCCTCCAGCGTTCACAGCCGCATCACGTCGAGGTCTTCAAGCCTGCCCGGTCTCGAACTAACGTCCAGGAATCGATCACCCCGATCGCCCCGATCAACCCGATCAATCCTGATCTTCACGAGTGAGGTTCCGATGTCCGCACGACATGCCCTCGTCAGCCTGGCCCTGCTGCCGGTGCTGGCCGCCCCGACGGCCGCCCAGGCGACGACGGACGGCCCCCACGCGTCGTCCCACAAGGCGCGCTTCGACCTCCAGGCCCACCGCGGCGGCCTCGGCATGACGACCGAGAGCACCCTGCAGGGCTTCGGCAAGGCGCTGCGGCTGGGGGTCTCCACGCTGGAGCTGGACACCCAGGTCACCAAGGACCACAAGGTGGTCGTCACGCACGACCGGCAGGTCAGCGCGCAGAAGTGCCGGGACACGGCGCCGGTGGTGCCGGGCGACCCGCAGTACCCGTACGTCGGGAAGTACATCAAGGACCTGACGCTGGCGCAGATCAGGACCATGGACTGCGGCTACCAGCAGCTGCCCGGCCACCCCGAGCAGGAGCAGATCCAGGGCGCCCGGATGGCCGAGCTCCGCGATGTGCTGAACCTGGTCAAGCGCTACAAGGCCAAGGACGTCACCCTCAACATCGAGACGAAGGTCGAGGCGGGCGCGCCCGAGCAGACCGCGCCGCGTGAGCTGTTCGTACGCCGGGTGTTCGAGGAGATCCGCGCCTCCGGACTGGAGCGCCAGGTCAGCGTCCAGTCCTTCGACTGGGGCGCGCTGAAGGCGATGCACAAGCTGGCGCCGCGGTGGCCGCTGGTGGCGCTGACCAACTACGACTTCCTCCAGGTCGGCAAGGACGGCGCCTCCCCCTGGCTCGGCGGGATCGACGCCGACGACTACGACGGCGACTTCGTGAAGGCCGCCGCGACCGTCCCGGGCGTCAAGGCCCTCTCCCCCAACTACGGCTTCCCGCAGAACGGCAAGATCGGCGACCCCGGCTTCCGCTTCTACCCCGACCGCGCGATGATCGACAGCGCGCACGCGCGGGGCCTGAAGGTCATCCCGTGGACCTGCGACGACCCGGCGACGGTGGCGGCGCTCATGGACATGGGCGTCGACGGCATCATCACCAACTACCCGAACCACGTCCGCGAGCTCATGGCCGACCGCGGGATGCGGCTGCCGAAGCAGTACTTCCCGCGCCACTGATACGGAGCGCCCCGGCGCGGGCCGAGCGGACGTCCGGCCCGTCGACGGCGTATCGTCGCCGTCGACGGCCGGTGATCACAGGGGTGGGCCCGGCAGGGCGTACAGCACTTGGGGGTGTCCGTGGCCGCGCGTCGGTTCCGCGACCGTTTCCGGCGACGGCCCTGGCGGGGGCGGGACGAGGACGGGCGGACCGCCTGGACCCGTGGGCGCGTGACCGTGGCCCTGTCCCTGCTGGTCGCGCTCGTGCTGCTCTTCCCCTCCCTCGTGCCGGGCAGCCCGGGGAACGTGGGTGGTCTGACCGAGAACTTCCTGCCCTGGCTCGGCGTACCGGTCGTGGGGCTGCTCGCGGTGGCCGCGGTGCGCCGCTCGGCGAGCGCGCTCACGGCGGGGTCGGTGGCGACCGTGGTCTGGTGCGCCGTGTTCGGTCCGTCGCTGGTGCCCCGGGAGCCCGGCGCCCACGACCTGACGGTGGTGCAGCACAACGTCAGCGACGAGAACGAGGACCCGGCGGCCACGGCACGCAGTCTCATGGCCGCCGATCCCGACCTCATCGCCCTCGAAGAGCTGACGGAGCACGCCCTTCCGGCGTACGAGAAGACGTTCCGGGCCCGCTACCCCCACCACGCGATCGTCGGCACGGTCGGCCTCTGGTCCCGGTACCCGCTGACGGAGTCGGCACGGGCGGACATCAAGGCCAAGGGGGTGCCGGACGACTGGAACCGAGGGCTCCGGGCGACCGTCCGTCTGGCGCCGCGGCACGACGTCGCCGTGTACGTGGCTCACCTGCCGTCGGTCAGGATCAGACCCGCCGACGGGTTCGACACCCGGTGGCGCGACGAGAGCGCGGGACTGCTGGGCGAGAGGCTCGCCGGTGACCGGTCGACCACGGTGATCCTGGCGGGCGACCTCAACGGCACGACGCGGGACCGGGGTCTGGCCCCGCTGACGTCACAGCTGGACTTTCCGGACGAGGACTTCGATTTCAGCTGGCCCACCGCGTTCCCCGTCTCCAGGATCGACCAGGTCATGGCGCGGAGCGATGGTGACCGACATACGGACCCTCCGCGCGACCGGCAGCGATCACTTGCCTGTCATGGCGCGGATCAAGCTGGAGGACGAGCGGGCAGGGCGCTCGTAGGATCTGCCCCCGAGGAAGGCCCCTGGTCGGGAGCGGTGCCCGGACCCACTCCGGTGGCGGAGACCTGACCGCCGTATGGCATTATGTCGCCGCAGCCGATCATGGTCGAAGACCAGCTCCGACGACCACGTGCGCAAGGGGAGATCCGCCCATGGGCGGAGCGCGTGGCGTCGCCACTCCATACGGCAACCCTTCCGTCACCGTGCGTCAGGTGGGCCGTCGGCTTCGCGACACGTGCGGCATGCACGGTCGCAGCTGACTCCTCCATCCGAAAGGGCTTGGCCATGCAGTTCCGCACGGCACGACGCTGGTTGTTCGGCGGGGCGACGACCGCCCTCGTGGTCGGTGTCACGATCACCGTGAGCTCGCCGATCCAGCCGGCCGCGCAGCGGACCGACGTGACGGCCGCGAGTGAGCTGCCGTTGGGACCCGCGGGCCTCGCGGAGAGCCGTACCTCCCGGCAGATCGCGCCGGGCGTCACGCACATCGCGATCGAGCGCGGGCAGGCGTCGGCGGACGAGTTCTGGACCGTCACGGTGGGTCTCGCCACGAGTGAAGCGGAGGCCGCCGCACTGTCGGGCAAGGTCCGCGCCGCCGGGTACGAGCCGCGCCTGGACCCCACCGCCGGTCCCGATCCGCGAGGGCCGCAGGACCGGCCGCTCGGCTGGACGGTGCGTGTCGGCCGCTACGCCGACCAGGCCGCCGCCGACCGGGCCCGGAACGCGATCGCGTCCCGCGGGCTGCCCGCCGCCGTCCACCACACCGGCGCCGACGGGCACGCCACGAACGGCCCCTGGTCGCTGGACGTGCTCGTCGTCGACCCCGCTGGGTTCCGCGGAAGCCTGCGGTCGGAGCTGGCCAACGGCGTGGTGCCGGGACGCGAGACCACCAGCTCGATGGCGCGTCGCACCCAGGCCCTCGCGGCGGTCAACGGCGGCTACTTCGTCATCGGCGGCCCCCACACCACTCCCGGCAACTGGGTGGCGGGCACCGACGGCGATCCCGCCGGCATCTCGGTGGTCGGCGGCACCCTCCTCTCGGAAGCCGTGAACGGGCGTCCCGCACTGGTGGTGCCCGACGACTTCGCGCGGGGCACCTCGGTACGCCGGCTCAGGACGGACATCACGGTCGGCGCGCCCGGCGGCGCCACCCGCAAGGTGACCGGCCTCAACCGGCAGCCCGGTCTGATCGCGAACTGCGGAGGCGTCGGGAGGACCACCCCCTTCTCCCATCCGGCGCACGACTACACCTGCGGCAACGCCCACGAACTCGTCGCGGTCACCGCGGAGTTCGGCACCACCGCTCCACAGGGCCCCGGATACCAGGTCACCCTCGACGCCACCGGCCGGGTGACCGCGGCGCGCAGCAGCCGGGGCGGTGCCGTCCCCGCGCGCGGCACCGTGCTCCAGGGCACGGGCACCGAGGCCCGATGGCTGCGCGCCCACGCCCTGATCGGTGCCCGGCTCACGGTGCGCAGCACGGTGTCGGACGCCGACACGGGGGCCGCGCTGCCGCTCACCGCGAAGACGTCCGTCGTCAACGGCGGTCCGCTGCTGCTCCGCGACGGCGAGACCGTCCTCGACCCGGTCCGGGACGGCTGGAGCCCCGAGGACATCGGGGGCGCGGACCGCGCCGCCCTGTACAACGACTGGTACCTGCGCCGCAATCCGCGCACGGCCGCGGGCGTCACGCGGGACGGACACGTCATCCTGCTCACCGTCGACGGCCGTCGCCCCGACCGCAGCGCCGGGCTGTCGATCACCGAGACCGCCGAGGTGCTGCGCAGCCTGGGCGCGGTGGACGCGCTCAACCTGGACGGCGGCGGCTCCACGGCGATGGTCGTGGCCGGCGCGCTGCAGGGCCGCCCCAGCGACGCGACCGGTGAACGCCCGGCCGGCGACGCACTCGTCGTCCTGCCCGAGCCGGCCCGCTAGCGGCGCCCGAAGGCACTACGGACGGCACTGCCGACGGCACTATTGACGGCAATGGTCCATACCAATACGTTCCCACCCATGCGAAGAACCCTGAGAAGACTGGCCCTTGCCACCTGCTCCCTGTCCCTGCTCGCCGTCCTCGCCCCGGCGGCCGGAACGGCCGTCGCCGCCGAGTCGCACACCACGACCGCCAAGCACGGCAAGCGGGTGGGCTACTTCACGCAGTGGGGCGTGTACGGCCGCGACTACCAGGTCAAGGACCTGGACACGAGCGGTCAGGCAGCCAGGCTGACGCACATCAACTACGCCTTCGGCAACGTGAACGCCGAGGGCGAGTGCTTCACCGGGAACGTGCCGGGCGAGGCGGACGCCTGGGCCGACTACGCGCGCCCCCTCGATGCCGAGAACTCCGTGGACGGCGTCGCCGACACCGACACGCAGCCGCTCGCGGGCAACTTCAACCAGCTGCGGGAGCTCAAGGCGAAGCACCCCGGCCTCAAGGTGCTGATCTCACTGGGCGGCTGGAGCTGGTCCACCCACTTCTCCGACGCCGCGCTGACCGCGGAGTCACGCAAGAAGTTCGTCTCGTCCTGCATCGACCTGTACATCAAGGGCGACCTGCCGGTCGACGGCGCGCGCGGTGGCGCGGGCTCGGCCGCCGGGCTGTTCGACGGCGTGGACCTGGACTGGGAGTGGCCCGGTTCACCGGGGGACACGGACACGGTCTACCGACCCGAGGACAGGCGCAACTTCACCGCCCTCGTGCACGAGTTCCGCACCCAGCTCGACGCGTACGCGAAGAGCCAGGCGCCGCGCGGCAAGAAGGCCAAGCACTACGACCTGACGGCGTTCGTACCGGCCGCGCCGGGCGCGATCGACGCCGGGTTCGACATCCCGCGGATCATGCGGGACTTCGACTTCGTGAATCTCCAGGGCTACGACTACCACGTGTCGGGCCAGCCCACGACGGCTCAGCAGTCGGCCCTGTTCGCGCCGGGCGACTTCAGCGTGGACCAGACGGTCCGGGACTGGGTGCGCAGGGGCGCCCAGCCCCGCAAGCTGGTGGTCGGCATGCCGTTCTACGGGCAGGGCTGGACCGGGGTGAGCGGTGGCGGCGACGGCCTCGGCCAGCCGGCCACCGGCCCGGCGAAGGGCACCTACGCCGACGGCTACGAGGACTACAAGGTCCTCAAGGGCCTGGCCGCCTCCGGTACGTACACCGTGCACCGGGACCGCTGGGACGGCAGCGCGTGGCTCTTCGACGGCACCACGCTGTGGACGTACGACGACCCGCGGGTGCTGAGGACCAAGGCGGCGTACGTCCGCAAGCTCGGTCTGGGCGGCGCGATGTTCTGGTCGATGGACGGCGACACGGCCGACGGTGAGCTGACGGCGGCGGTCGACAAAGGCCTCAACGGGCGCTGACCCGTCAAGGGAATCACGTTCGGCTACGAGGGCAGAGAAGAGGGCCGCGACCTCACGGTCGCGGC
>NZ_JBFBJT010000215.1:0-8921 GCF_040686175.1 Streptomyces sp. NPDC086077
CCGGACACCGACGTCGTGCTGATGTACCTGGAGTCCATCGGCAACCCGCGCAAGTTCACCCGTCTCGCGCGGCGGACCGCGGCGGCGAAGCCGCTGGTCGTGGTACAGGGCGCGCGCCACGGGGGTGCGGCGCCCCAGGGACACGCGGTACGGGCCACGCGGCTGCCGCACGCCACGGTGTCCGCGCTGCTGCGGCAGGCCGGGGTGATCCGGGTGGACACGATCACCGAGCTGGTGGACGCCGGGCTGCTGCTCGCCCGCCAGCCGCTGCCGACGGGGCCCCGGGTGGCGATCCTCGGGAACTCCGAGTCGCTCGGGCTGCTGACGTACGACGCCTGCCTGGCCGAGGGGCTGCGGCCGCAGGCGCCGCGGGACCTCACGACCGCGGCCTCGCCGGAGGACTTCCGGGAGGCGCTGGCGCGGGCGCTGGCCGACGACATGTGTGACGCGGTCGTGGTGACCGCGATACCGATGGTGGGGGAGGGGAAGGCGGGGGACGCCGCGCTGGCCGAGGCTCTGAGGTCGGGTGCGGCGGCGGTGCCCTCCAAGCCGGTGCTCGTGGTCCACGTCGAGCTGGGCGGACTCGCGGACGCCCTGTCGGCGGCGGCGAGCACGGCACCGCAGCGGGGGCCGGCGGGGCCCGGCGACGGGAGCGGGGCGGAACCCTTGCGCCCTGGGGAGCGGCGGCTCGCGGCGGGCGAGGCCGGGCAGGCGGGCGCCGGCTCAGGCCGGCCGGCCGCCGTAGAGGGAACGCGCCCGGGTACGCCTGCGCGGCCTCCACGGACGGCGAAAGCCGTCACCGGCCAGGAAGCCCCCACGGCTCCCACTCCCCTCCCCATCGAATCCCACCTCATCCCCGCCTATCCCGCCGCGGAACGCGCCGTCCGCGCGCTCGCCCAGGCCGTCCAGTACGGGCAGTGGCGACGGGAGGCCGCCGACCCCGGGAAGGTGCCCGAGTACGACGACATCGACGAGAAGAGGGCCGCGGAGCTGATCGGCGGGCTGCTCGCGCGTGGGCAGGGGCTCACGCTCGGCACGGAGGAGACCTGCGAGCTGCTGCGCCGGTACGGCATCCATGTGCACCGCGCCCTGCCCGCCCCGGCCCCCGACGACGCGGCGGCGGCCGCCCGCGCGCTCGGCTACCCCGTCGCCCTCAAGGCCACCGCCCCGCACCTGCGCCACCGCGCCGACCTCGGCGGTGTCCGGCTCGACCTCGCGGACGAGGAGCAACTGCTCCGGGCGTACACCGAGTTGACGGAGACGTTCGGGGGGCCGGAGGAGCTGCGGCCGGTCGTGCAGCGGATGGCCCCGCGAGGAGTGGACACCGTGGTACGGGCCGTGATCGACCCGGCCGCCGGAG
Source organism: Streptomyces sp. NPDC086077 (assembly GCF_040686175.1). Classification (NCBI taxonomy): domain Bacteria; kingdom Bacillati; phylum Actinomycetota; class Actinomycetes; order Kitasatosporales; family Streptomycetaceae; genus Streptomyces; species Streptomyces sp. NPDC086077. The sequence goes on from NZ_JBFBJT010000215.1 coordinate 1,361, forward strand.
CGGTGCTCTCCTTCGGGCTCGCCGGGGCCGCCTCCCAGCTGCTCGGGGACACCGCGCACCGGCTGGTCCCGGTCACCGACCGTGAGGCGACCTCGCTGATCCGCTCGATCCGGACCGCGCCGCTCCTCTTCGGCTGGCGCGGCTCCACCCCCGTCGACACCCCGGCCCTCGAACAGCTGCTCCTTCGGGTGTCCCGCCTGGTCGACGACCACCCGGAGGTCGTCGCGGTCACCCTGGAACCGGTCGTCGTCGCCTCAGACGGCCTGAGCGTCCTCAGCGCCTCGGTCCGTTTGGCCCCACCCCCCGTCCGCGACGACCTGGGCCCACGAACCCTCCCGACGTACTGAGCCATGGCCCGCACAGCCGGAGCGGTGCCTCGCAGTCAGTGGGCCCCCGTAGGATGGACGGCATGGCCAAGACCAGTACGACGACCCAGGGGCTGCGTGCGGCGATCGAGCGCAGCGGCTACTACCCGGCCCTCGTGGCCGAGGCGGTGGAGGCCGCTGTGGGCGGCGAGCCCATCCGGTCGTACCTGGTCCATCAGGAGACGACGTTCGACCAGAACGAGGTGCGGCGGCATGTGACCGTGCTCGTCCTGACCGACCACCGCTTCATCGTCAGCCACACCGACGAGCAGGCCGCCGACAGCACCTCGCCCACGCCGTACGCCACGACGTCGACGGAGTCGGTGAAGCTCGACCGGATCTCCTCGGTCGTGGTCAGCCGCGTCGTCGGGAACCCCGAGTCGTACACGCCGGGCACCCTCCCGCGCGAAGTGGTGCTGACGATCGGCTGGGGCGCCGTCTCCCGAATCGACCTGGAGCCCGCCGCCTGCGGCGACCCCAACTGCGAGGCGGACCACGGCTACACGGGCAGCTCGACGGCGGACGACCTCAGCCTGCGTGTCAGCGAGGCCGGGGACGGCCCGGAGACGGTCCGCCAGGCCCTCGTCTTCGCGCAGGCCATCTCCGAGGCGACCGCGGACCCCACGCGCTGATGGCTCAGCCCGCCGCTTGGGAGCACCCCGAGCCCCTCGCCGTCGACTCCGCCCCGCGCCCCGAGTACGGCACGGGCTCGCTCGCCGACCTGCTGCCCACCCTGGCCGCCGGCATGGGGGTACCCGGCATGACCGCGGCCATCACCGAGCTGACCCCCGCGGACCGGGTCTGTGTGTTCCTGATCGACGGGCTCGGCTGGGAGCAGGTGAAGGCGCACCCCCAGGAGGCACCCTTCCTGACCTCTCTCCTCCCTACCTCGCGCGGCGGTACGGGCCGCCCCCTCACCGCCGGCTACCCGGCGACGACCGCGACCTCCCTCGCCTCCGTCGGCACCGGCCTCCCGCCGGGCGCGCACGGCCTGCCCGGCTACACCGCGCGCAACCCGGACACCGGCGAGCTGATGAACCAGCTCCGCTGGCACCCCTGGACACCGCCGGCCGCCTGGCAGCCGTACCCCACGGTCTTCGAGCTGGCCGACCGCGCCGGCGTGCACGCCGCGCAGGTCTCGTCGCCCGCCTTCCAGAACACCCCGCTGACCAAGGTCGCGCTCAGCGGCGGAACGTTCCACGGGCGGCTGACCGGCGAGGAGCGCATGGACCTCGCCGCCGAGCAGCTCGCCGTCGGTGACCGCTCCCTCGTCTACACGTACTACGCCGAACTCGACGGCGCGGGCCACCGCTACGGCGTCGCCTCCGACACCTGGGTCGGCCAGCTCATGTACGTCGACCGCCTGGTCGAGCGCCTGGCCGAGCAGCTGCCCCCGCGCAGCGCGCTCTACGTCACCGCCGACCACGGCATGGTCGACGTGCCCTTCGACGAGCGGCACCGCATCGACTTCGACGAGGACTGGGAACTGAGCGCGGGCGTCGCCCTGCTCGGCGGCGAGGGCCGCGCCCGGCACGTCTACGCGGTGCCGGGCGCGGGGAACGACGTGCTGACCTGCTGGCGCGAGGTGCTCGGCGAGCAGTTCTGGGTGGCCTCGCGGGACGAGGCGATCGCGGCGGGCTGGTTCGGGCCGCACATCGACGAGCGGGTGTACGCGCGCATCGGCGACGTGGTCGCGGCCGCACGGGACGACGTCCTGCTCATCGCCTCCCAGCGGGAGCCCAAGGAGTCCTTGATGGTGGGCAACCACGGCTCGATGACCCCTGCCGAGCAGCTGGTCCCGCTGCTCGAAGTACGTTCCTGACACCCACCCTGCCGACCCCTCGCCGAAAGGTGCTCAACTTTCCATGCCCGAGCTGGTGTTCTTCTCCGGAACGATGGACTGCGGGAAGTCGACGCTGGCTCTCCAGATCGAGCACAACCGGTCCGCGCGCGGACTGCAGGGCGTGATCTTCACCCGCGACGACCGGGCCGGCGAGGGCAAGCTGTCCTCCCGGCTCGGCCTGGTCACCAACGCCGTCGAGGTCGCCGACGGCATGGACCTGTACGCGTATCTCGTCGACCAGCTCTCGCAGGGCGGGCGCGCGGACTACGTGATCGCCGACGAGGCGCAGTTCCTGGCGCCGGAGCAGATCGACCAACTAGCGCGCGTGGTCGACGACCTGGGCCTGGACGTCTACGCCTTCGGCATCACGACCGACTTCCGCACGAAGCTCTTCCCGGGCTCCCAGCGGCTGGTGGAGCTGGCCGACCGGGTCGAGGTGCTCCAGGTCGAGGCCCTGTGCTGGTGCGGAGCCCGGGCCACGCACAATGCCCGTACGGTCGGCGGACAGATGGTCGTCGAGGGTGCCCAGGTGGTCGTCGGCGACGTCAACCAGGCGGACACCGTCGGCTACGAGGTGCTGTGCCGCCGGCATCACCGGCGGCGCATGACGGCCGCCTCGGCGCACGCGGCGGCGCTGTCGCCCGACGTGCTGCCGGTGTCACCGGCCTGAGCATCCCCCGTCGTACCTGTCGCAGCTCCGCTCCGGCAGTTCCGCCTCGGCGGCGGCCCGGCTCTGGATCAGTGCGAAGCGCGCGCCCGCGGGGTCGGTCACCGTGGCCACGTGCCCGCGCGCGCTCTCGGCCGCCGGCTTGAGGACATGGCCGCCCAGCCCGGCGACATGACGCAGCGCCTCGTCCACGTCGGCGACCTCGAAGTACGTCAGCCAGTGCGGGCCCCGGTCGCGGGGGAGCGAGGTGCCCACGCCGTGGACGCCGGCGACGGGGCGGCCGTCGAGGTGCAGGGTGACGTGGTCGATGTCGGCGGAGACGACCGCCTCGTGCTCGTGGCCGAAGACGCTGCCGTAGAACTTGGCGACCCTCTCCGACTCGAACGTCAGCAACTCGTGCCAGGCCGGTGTCCCAGGCAACCCCGCGATGCCGATGCCCTGGTGGGCCGCTGCCTGCCAGACACCGAAGACCGCGCCCGAGGGATCCGAGCAGATGGCGAGCCGACCGGCGTCCTCCGCGTCGAGCGGACCCACGCCGACCGTGCCACCGCACAGGCGGATGGTGTCAGCGGTCCGGTCGACGTCGTCCGAGGCCAGGTACGGCGTCCAGGCGACGGGCAGATGCCGGTCCGGCGGCAGCTGACCGATGCCCGCCACCTCACGGCCGTCGAGCAGGGCCCGCACATAGGGGCCCAACTGCTGGGGGCCGGGGCGGAACTCCCAGCCGAAGAGGGTCCCGTAGAACTCCTCGGTCGCGGCCAGTCCGTGCACCATCAGGCTCACCCAGCAGGGTGCGCCGGGCGTGTACCGGACGTGCGCATCGCCTTCGCGGTCGGCCGGCCCCCGTGCCTCGGTCATCGTCACTCTCTCCCCGGCCCCTCGCGGTGGCCGCGTCGCTTCCGCTCCCGGACCCCCGTGCCCGATGCTCGCACCGCCCTCGGTGTCCCGCTCCGGGCACGCGGCCGCATTCGGCTCCACGCCCGGCAGTTGTCCGGCCTGCGGTTGCTTGTTCGTTTCCGGGGGATTGCTCTCGGATGTCGATCGGCTCTACAAATTGTGCCCGACCCGGTACGCCTGGTGATCGAGCGTGTCCGGCCGAGCAGAGTAGCCGGACCTGGACGATGGGGCCACCCCGTGCGCAAGGATGGTGACCATGAACGCCATCATCACCGCATCCGAACTCGCGAGCGACCTGGCAGGACCCCGTCCGCCCGTCCTGCTCGACGTCCGCTGGCAGCTGAGCGTGGCCAAGGCGGCCGGTGAGCCGCCGTTCGACGGCCACGCCGAGTACGCCGTCGGGCACATCCCCGGCGCGGTCTACGTCGACCTGGACCGTGAACTGGCCTCCGTGGCCGGCGCGCACGGGCGCCATCCGCTGCCGGACCTCGTGGAGTTCGGTGCCGCGATGCGCCGTGCGGGTGTGACGTCCGGGCGCCGGGTCGTCGTGTACGACGGCGGCCAGGGCTGGGCCGCGGCCCGCGCCTGGTGGCTGCTGCGCTGGACGGGGCACCCGGACGTGCGGGTGCTCGACGGGGGGTTGCCGGCGTGGGAGGGCGCGCTGTCGGTGGAGGAGTCGACGCCGGCGGAGGGCGACTTCCGGCCGGAGCCCGGCGCGGAGGGGCTCCTCGACGCGGACGCGGCCGCGGCGTTGGCCCGATCGGGTGTGCTGTTCGACGCGCGGGCGGCGGAGCGGTACCGGGGCGACGTGGAACCGATCGACCGGGTGGGTGGGCACATCCCCGGGGCGGTGTCGGCGCCGACGAACGAGAACGTGGGGGCGGACGGCCGCTTCCTGCCCGCCGCGGAGCTCCGGGCGCGCTTCGACGCGCTGGGGGCGCACGACGGGGAGCAGGTGGGCGTGTACTGCGGTTCCGGTGTCTCCGGGGCGCATGAAGTGCTCGCGCTGGCCGTCGCGGGGATCCCGGCGGCGCTGTACGTGGGGTCGTGGTCGGAGTGGTCGTCGGACCCGTCGCGACCGGTGGCGGTGGGACCGGATCCACAGTGACGCAGGCGCGGGTGGGGCATGTCGCTCGCTCACCCGCGTGCGCGCCGAGAGCCCGCACCTGGTCGATCAGGTGCGGGCTCTCGTGCCTCTGGCGATCTTCGGGACTACTCCTGCTTCTTGCGCCGCGTCCCGAACACGATTTCGTCCCAGCTCGGGACGGCCGCTCTGCGGCCCGGGCGGACGCCGTCCGCTTCGGCCTGGCGGTCGGTGGCGCCGACGAGGCGGTCACGGTGGCTGCCGACGGAACGTGGCATGAGGACGTCCGCGTAGGCGGAACCGGCCGAGGCCGCAGGCGCCGGAGGCTCCTCCGCCTCGGGCTCCGCGACGGGTTCCTCCACCGGCTCGGGCGCGGGACGCTCCGGGACCACCAGGTCGCCCCGGAAGCTCGGCACCGCCTCCAGCAGGCTGGTCAGCGAGTCCCGCTCACCCACGCCCTCCTCGGCGGGCTCGGCCGGGGACGGCGGCAAACTCGGCCGCTCCCGCTCCAGGGGACGCTCCAGCGAGCGCTCGCGCGGCAGCCGTGCGATGCGCGGGACGAACGGAAAGCTGGGCTCGGGCGTGCCGAGGTCGTCGGCCTCGCCGATCAGCGAGCGGGCCTCGTCGTCGACCGCCTGGACGAGTCGCCGGGGCGGGTCGTACGTCCAGCTCGCCGAGTGCGGTTCGCCCGCGACGACGTAGACCAGCAGCACTTCCCAGGTGCCGTCGTCACGGCGCCAGGAGTCCCACTGCACGGTGTCCTTGTCGGCGCCGCGCAGCACCAGGCGCTCCTGCACGGCCTCGCCGAGCAGCGGGCCGGAGTTCTCGCCGGGGCGGCGGACCGGGGTCTTGCGGGCCCGCTCGGCCATGAAGGCGCGCTCGGCCAGCACGGGACCCTCGAAGCGACGTACGCGATCGACGGGGATGCCCGCCATTTGGGCGACCTCTTCCGCGGTCGCGCCCGCACGTATCCGCGCCTGGATGTCTCGGGGGCGGAGATGGCTCTCCACCTCGATCTCGATCTGGCCGAGGCGGGGACGGTCGCCGCGCACGGCGGCGCGGAGCCGTTCGTCGATCGGAAGCGTGTACTCCGTGCTGTCCGCAGCCTTCAGCACCAGCCGTGTGCCGTCATTGGAGACGGCCACGACACGCAGTTCGGGCATGGGGACCTCCCGGGTGGTGCCTGCCGACGTCACGTGCGTCGCTGCTTCCGCTAGTCGAGTGTGGCCTGCCCGGGTGCAGCCTGCCACAACCTTGCCGAGTTGCCCGGCGTGTCGGGCACGGGGCCTGCGACGCCGTTATGGCACGGTTACCTTTTCGCAACGCTAAGTGACCAACTCCGTCACCCTGGGCAACAAGCCCCCTCCCGGCGGTCCTTCTAGGTCGCGGACGCCCAGGCGGGAGACCGGACCCAGGGCTCGCCACAGTACTCCATTTGGACCACGTGCGTGGATTGGCGCGCCGCCCAACTTCTTCCGGGGGACGACACTTGGCCGCCGCTGACGGGATTTCCCGATCGCGCACGTGGCGTACTTCACGGAATCACCAGATACGGAACTACCGGTTTCGGCCGTACGTCCGCCTCTCGCGCCCCTAGTCGATCAAGTGCGGGAAAGGCAGGCAATGCCCCGGAATGCGTGAAAGGACCGATGTCGTCCAGGAGTCGAGCACCGGGGAGGAGGTGGAGCAGAAGCGGATCGACCTGAGCGTGCCCCGGGTCGCGGGCAGTGCCGTGGCCGCCGTGGTGGCAGCCGAACTCGCCTCGTACTTCGGTGTGTACGGCACCATCCTCGGCGCCGGCCTCGTCAGCGTCGTCGCCACCTGCGGCGGTTCGCTGTTCCGGCACTTCTTCTCGCGGACCGGCGGGCATCACCACCTGTGAACCGGCCTCCGGCGGCAGCTTCAGCGGCAAGGGGAGTACGACGGTGGGCGGTTCGACGCCCGCTCCTTCCGGTACGCAGGACACCCCCGACGGCGCCACGCCGTCCGACGACGCCTCGTCCGGCAGCGACGAGAGCGGTACGACGGGCAGTCCGACGCCGACACCCGGCCCGAGTGAGAGCGGCGAGGGGGAACAGGGCACCGGCGAGGAGCCGGCGGCGACCGTCACGCCCAGTGCGCCCGCTACGGACCCAGCACCCTGCGCAAGTAGTCGTTCTGGAACCGACGATCCGGATCCAGCCGATCCCGCAGCGCCGTGAACTCCCCGAACCGCGGATAGACCCCGGCCAAGTACTCGGCGTCCCGCGTGTGCACCTTGCCCCAGTGCGGCCGCCCCTCGTAGGCGGTGAAGATCCGCTCCGCTGCCGTGAAGTACGCCTGATGGGGGGTGCCCTGGAACATGTGGACGGCGATGTACGCGGTGTCACGGCCCGACGCCGTGGACAGCGTGATGTCGTCGGCCGGGGCGGTGCGCACCTCGACGGGGAAGCTTATCCGCAGCCGGGACCGGTCGACCGTCGCCTTCAGCTCGCGCAGCGCCTCCACGACGGCCTCGCGCGGAAGGGCGTACTCCATCTCCACGAAACGCACCCGGCGCGGGGAGGTGAAGACCTTGTACGGGATGTCCGTGTAGGTGCGCGCGGAGAGGGCCTTGCTGGAGACCCGGGCGATCGCCGGGATGCTCGCCGGCGCGGCGCGACCGACCCAGTTGGCCACCTGAAACAGCCCGTTGGAGAGGAACTCGTCCTCGAACCAGCCCTTGA
>NZ_JBFBJT010000216.1:0-8827 GCF_040686175.1 Streptomyces sp. NPDC086077
CCCAGACCACCGGAGTGCGCGGCGTCCATGATCTCGGCGCGGCCGGTGACGGCGGCGAGCGGCAGGCCGCCCGCGATGCCCTTGGCGGTCGTGATCAGGTCGGGGACGATGCCCTCGTCCTCGCAGGCGAACCACTGGCCGGTGCGGCAGAAGCCGGACTGGATCTCGTCGGCCACGAAGACGATGCCGTTGTCGTTGGCGAACTTGACGATCTCCGGCAGGAAGCCCTTGGCCGGCTCGATGAAGCCGCCCTCACCCAGCACCGGCTCGATGATGATCGCGGCGACGTTGTCCGCGCCGACCTGCTTGCTGATCTGGTCGATGGCCTGCTTGGCGGCCTCCGGACCGGCGTTCTCCGGGCCGGTCGGCCAGCGGTAGCCGTAGGCCACCGGCACCCGGTAGACCTCGGGCGCGAACGGGCCGAAGCCGTGCTTGTACGGCATGTTCTTGGAGGTCAGCGCCATGGTGAGGTTGGTGCGACCGTGATAGCCGTGGTCGAAGACGACGACGGCCTGGCGCTTGGTGTGCGCGCGGGCGATCTTGACGGCGTTCTCGACGGCCTCGGCGCCGGAGTTGAAGAGCGCGGTCTTCTTGGCGTGGTCGCCCGGCGTCAGCTCGGCCAGAACCTCGGCGACCTCGACGTAGCCCTCGTACGGCGTGACCATGAAGCAGGTGTGCGTGAAGTCGGCGAGCTGGGCGCTCGCGCGGCGTACGACGGCCTCGGCGGACGCGCCGACCGACGTGACGGCGATGCCGGAACCGAAGTCGATCAGGCGGTTGCCGTCGACGTCCTCGATGATCCCGCCGCCCGCGCGCGCGGTGAACACCGGCAGCACGGAGCCCACGCCCTGGGCGACCACGGCGGTACGACGGGCCTGCAGTTCCTGCGACTTCGGGCCGGGGATGGCGGTGACGACGCGGCGCTCCTGCGGGATTGCGGTCATGAGGGCTCCCTGATGATCTTGCAAACCGGCCATTCCGGCCGAGCCGGATGTTCCGGGTGGGGATTTCGGACGCTTGCCTTGTTTCTCCGCAGGTTAGAGCCGGTCACGGGGTGGGGGCATGCTCCATGTGGGCGGTGTCGCCGCGGCGGGTTGTCCTTGGTGGACATAGCGAGGGGGGAACCTGTCGGCACGGCCCCGGCGCGCAATCGCCGAACTGCCCTTGCGAGGGCGTTAGATTGGCTCGCTGATGGTGGACGGAGCGGCTGGTCAGGGGGCAAGGGCGATGGACAGCGACGGGACGCAGGACGCGCGGCGCGCACAGGCGAACCCGGTGCCGCGGCCGGCCGGGCCGCCGGAACCCCCCGCCGCACCACCGAGGCCCTCGGCGCCACCCCGGCCGGACGGCTCCGCCTTCCTCGGCTGGCTGCGCACGTCCCGGCCGGAGGCGGCACCTGGTGTGTGGCGGTTCGGGCACCGGCCCCGGCCCGAGGAGGAGCCGGAGGTCATTCCGGGGCGGCAGCTGCTCAGCGGGGCGCTGATCGCGTTCTTGGTGGGGTGGCTGATCTGGTCGTTGCTGTGGAACGGCTACCTCGGTGGCTGGTGGCTGCTCCCGCTGTACGCGATGATTCCCGACTCCTGGGCCGAGCCGCACAGCTTCGGCGCCGTCGTCGCCGTGTACGCCTACTACGCCGCCATCGCGCTGACCATCATGGTCGGCGTCGGCCGGCTCGGGCGGTGGAGCGAGATCTGGCGCCGTTACGGCCCGACCGCCTGGCGCCGCGGCACCGCCCCGGAGAGCGTGCGGCCGCCCGCCCCCGAAGAGGACCCCGCCACGTGGCCCGCCCTGCGTGCCGCCGGTGCCCCCGAAGCCGCCGACCGGCTCGCCGCCGACGCGCGTTCCGGTCTGATGCGGGACGTCGACCACGCCCGCATCGCACGCGCCTGGCAGGGCGTCCGCAGCGGGCGGCACAGCCTGGCCACCTTCACCGGAGCGGTACTCAAGGACGGCGCCGCCGCCTGCCTGCACCCCTCCGGCGCACGCGATCTGCCCGCGCGGCTGGCCCGCCACGACCTGCTCACCGGTCAGGTCAGGCTCGGCACCACCGCCGACGACCCCCGCAACCCCTACGCCTACCGCGGCACCGGACTCGCTCTGGGCCCCGACCTGCTCGGCACCTCCCTCCTCGCCGTCGGCCCGGCGGGCTCCGGCAAGACCGGCACCGTCGTCCGCCCGCTCGCCGAGTCGCTGTGCCTGCACGCGCTCGCGGGACGCGCCGCCGTCGTCGTGGTCGGCGCGGCGGGCGCCGGGCTCGGCCCGGCCGACGCCTACGACGTCGTCGTACGCATCGGCGACCCGGACTCCTTCCACGACCTCGACCTGTACGGCGGCACCACCGACCCGGACGAGGCCGCCGCCGTACTGGCCGAGGCGCTCGTCGGGGACCTCGCCGAAGCGCACCCCGGCAGCGACAGCCGCCGCTCCACCACGGTGCTGGCCCAGCTCCTCGGCCCGTTCCGCGCGGTCCACGGCCGCTTCCCCTCCGTACCCGAACTGCGCCAGCTCCTCGACGGCACACCCGGCCCGATGAGCGAGCTGCGTACGGCGCTGGAGAACTCCGGGCAGGACTCCCTGCTGCGCGAACTCGACGCCCGCGAGCGGCAGGTGGGCCACCCGGGAGACGTGGCCGGGGTGCTCGCCGACCGGGTGGCGCTGCTGGACCGTCCCGCCTTCGCCGGCTTCTTCGACACCTCCGGCCAGTCCCGGCCGTTCTCGCTCAAGGCCCTCGACCACCCCGTGCGGGTCCGCATCGACCTGCCCGAACGCGGGCACGCGGACGCCTCCCGGATCCTGGCGCGGCTGGTCCTCGCCCAGTTCACGGCGAGCGTGGTGGTACGGGAGGACCGGTCGCTGTTCGCCTGTCTGATCCTGGACGACGCGACGGGCGTCGTGACGCCGGAGGCCGTGCGGGGCATCCAGCGGCTGCGGTCGGCGCACGCCGGGACCGTGCTGACGCTGCGCACCCTGGACGACGTACCGCGCCCGCTGCGGGGCCCGCTGCTGGGCACCACCGGATGCCGGGTCGCGCTGTCCGGTCTCACCCCGTGGGACGGGCAGGACTTCGCCGAGGTGTGGGGCAAGGAGTGGACCGAGGCACGGGACGTCACCGACCGGCAGATCATCGCCGAGACCCCGGCGGGCAAGGCCGTGCACATGCTGCGCCGGGTGATCACCGGCAAGGCGCCCACCGCGCGGGCGGTCACCGTCCGGCAGGTCGAGCGGGAGCGCTGGTCGGCGTCCGAGCTGGCGCACGGGGTGCCGCCGGGGCACGCCGTGCTGTCGCTGACGAACGTCAAGGGGGAGCACGCGCCGCCGCTGCTGGTGGATCTGCGCGACTGAGGAATCCGGGGTGCCGGTCCCGTACGGTAAGGCAGAATCGACACAGGTCGTTCATACGCGGCGGCCAAAAGATCACAACGATCAGCCGATCTCCGTAGACCCGCGGCACCCCCGACCTGAAGGCCTCATGCCCCCCACGCTCGCCTCCCTCGTCCACCACTCCGCGCTCAAGCTCACCGTGCGGGCGGGCGAGGGCCGCCTGGACGTGCCCGTGCGCTGGGCGCACGTCAGCGAGCTCGCCGACCCCGTGCCCTACATGGAGGGCGGCGAGCTGCTGCTGATCACCGCGCTCAAGCTGGACGCCGAGAACCCGGAGGCCATGCGCCGCTATGTGAGGCGACTGGCCGGGGCAGGGGTCGTGGGGCTGGGCTTCGCGGTCGGGGTGAACTACGACGAGACCCCCAAGGCGCTCGTCGACGCGGCGGAGGCAGAGGGCCTGCCGCTGCTGGAGGTGCCCCGCCGCACCCCCTTCCTCGCCATCACCAAGGCCGTGTCGGCGGCCATCGCGGCCGACCAGTACCGGGCCGTGACGGCGGGGTTCGCGGCGCAGCGGGAGCTGACCCGGCAGGCGCAGAGCGAGGGCCCCGAGGGACTGCTCGCCGTGCTCGCCGCGCAGATCGACGGATGGGCGGCGCTCTACGACGCCTCGGGCGCCGTCGTCGCCGCCGCGCCGGAGTGGGCCGGCCGCCGGGCAGCCCGGCTCACGGCGGACGTGGAGCGGCTGCGGGAGCGTGCCGCGCCGGCCAGCTCGGTCGTCGGCGGGCCCGAGCACGAGGACCGCGTCGAGCTGCACTCCATCGGCACCGGCCGCCGCCCGCGCGCGGCCCTCGCCGTCGGCACCGCCGCCGCCCTCGGCACCGCCGAGCGCTACGCCCTCTACTCGGCGATCGCCTTGCTCACCCTGACCACCGAACGCTCACGCTCCCTCCAGGCCGCCGAGCAGCGGATCGGGGCGGCCGTGCTGCGGATGCTGCTCGCCGGCCAGCCCGACCACGCGCGCGCCGTCGCCGGTGACCTCTACGGCGGCCTCCTCGACGCGCCCTACCGGATCGTCCTCGCCGAGTGCGCCTCGGGGCACGCCGGCATCGCCGACGCGGTCGAGGCGGCCGCGGCCCGGTCCGGGGAGTCGGTGCTGGCCGTGCCCGAGAGCGACGGGGAGAGGCTGGTCGTGCTGGCCGCGGACGGGGGCGCGGCGGTCGGGGCCTGCGTGGACTACGCAGCGGCACGGGAGACCGCGCGGGCCGCCCAGGAGCCCTCGGCGGGGGAGGAGGACGACCTGGTCGTCGGCCTCTCGGCGCCGGCCGGTCCGATCGCGGCGGCCGGCGCCTACAAGCAGGCCGAGCAGGCGCTGTCGGTGGCCCGGCGCCGGGGCCGGGTGCTGGTCGAGCACGAGCAGCTCGCGGCGGGGTCGGTCCTGCCGCTCCTCGCCGACGACGCGGTGCGGGCCTTCGCGGACGGCCTGCTGCGCGCGCTGCACGAGCACGACGCCACCGGGCGCGGGGACCTGGTCGCCTCCCTGCGTGCCTGGCTGTCCCGGCACGGCCAGTGGGACGCGGCCGCCGCCGATCTCGGCGTCCACCGGCACACCCTGCGGTACCGGATGCGGCGCGTGGAGGAGATCCTCGGCCGGTCGCTGGACGATCCGGACGTGCGGATGGAGCTGTGGCTGGCGCTGAAGGCGACGTCGGCGGAGTAGCGGTTCCGCGCCGCCCGTGCAGGGGAGGCCGTGACGGCAGTCCAAACCGGCGTACCCCTGCCCTCCACTGCTACGGATCGGACAACCGCGGCCCTGGCCCCCCACACCTACCGTTGACCTGGAACGCCGAACTCCAAGCACACCTCAACGCGGAAGGGCCGGGACTCATATGACCGCCACCCACGCCTTCTGGCTCGCCGGCCGCCAGGCCACCGGCCAGGACAGCTTCGACGTCACCTCCCCGTGGGACGGCCGGCTCGTCGGCAAGGTCAGCGTGCCCACCGACGCCCAGGTCGAGGAGGCCGTGGCCGCCGCGTACGCCGTGCGGGACGAGTTCGCCGCCACCCCGGCGCACGTCCGTGCCGCCGCCCTCGACCACGTCAGCAGGCGGCTGGTCGAGCGCACCGAGGAGATGGCGCAGCTGATCTCCGCCGAGAACGGCAAGCCGATCAAGTGGGCGCGCGGCGAGGTCGGCCGTGCGGTGTCCGTGTTCCGGTTCGCCGCCGAGGAGGCCCGCCGGTTCAACGGCGGAGACGCCCAGCGCCTCGACACCGACGCCGGCGGCCAGGGCCGCCTCGCCCTGACCCGGCGCTTCCCGAAGGGCGTCGTCCTCGGCATCGCCCCGTTCAACTTCCCGCTCAACCTGTGCGCCCACAAGGTCGCCCCGGCCATCGCCGCCGGCGCCCCGATCATCCTCAAGCCGGCGCCGGCCACCCCTCTCTCCGGCCTGATCATCGGTGAGCTGCTCGCCGAGACCGAGCTGCCGGCCGGCTCCTGGAGCATCCTCCCGGTGCCCAACGAGGCCATGCCCGCCCTCGTCCAGGACGAGCGCCTCCCGGTGATCTCCTTCACCGGTTCCGAGAAGGTCGGCTACGCGATCATGGACTCGGTCCCGCGCAAGCACTGCACCCTGGAGCTGGGCGGCAACGGCGCGGCCGTCGTCCTCGCCGACTACGCCTCCGAGGAGGACCTGGACTGGGCGGCGAACCGCATCGCCACCTTCTCCAACTACCAGGGCGGCCAGTCCTGCATCTCGGTGCAGCGCGTGATCGCCGACGCGGCCGTGTACGACCGACTCCTGCCGCGCATCGTCGCCGCCGTCGAGGCCCAGGTCACCGGCGACCCCGCCGACGCCAGGACGGACGTCGGCCCACTGGTCAGCGAGGACGCCGCCCGGCGCGTGGAGTCCTGGGTCGACGAGGCGGTCGGGGCCGGCGCCAAGCTGCTCACCGGCGGCAAGCGCGAGGGCGCCTCCTACGCGCCGACCGTCCTCACCGAGGTGCCGGCCGACGCCACCATCGCCTGCGAGGAGATCTTCGGCCCCGTCCTGACGGTGCAGAAGGTGAACGGCGAGGCCGAGGCCTTCGCCGCCGTCAACGACTCCAAGTACGGCCTCCAGGCGGGCGTCTTCACCCGCGACCTCCAGTCCGCCTTCCGCGCCCACCGCGCCCTTGAGGTCGGCGGCGTCGTCATCGGCGACGCGCCCTCCTACCGCGCGGACCAGATGCCGTACGGCGGCGCCAAGCAGTCGGGCGTGGGCCGCGAGGGCGTGCGCTTCGCTATGGACGACTACACCTACGAGCGCGTCCTGGTCCTCACCGGTCTGGCGCTCTGACCCCTCCCGACCCGACGGCCGGAGCCCACTGTGCGGGGGCTCCGGCCGTTGTCGTACCGGGCGTTCGACGGCTCAGCGGGACTGACGCCCTCCTGCCGCACGGTGAAACGCTCGTGCGCCCGCGCCCGCCGCCTGTCGTCTGCCCTTGGAAGCAGCAGGCATCGCCCTCACCGCACGGTCCCTCATCCCGGCCCGCCGGGGAGACCGTGCTCACCGTCCGTGACCGGCACGGTCCGGTCCTGGGGCCGTCACCCGGACACTCGACCGGCGCAAGCGCGCCGGCGGCGAACGCGGACGTCCCGGAAGCGGGATCCACCAGGGCGGGGGCGCCTTGACAGCCCGCCGTACTCCGTCGACATCGGGCCGATCGGCTGCGCGCGGGGTGGTGGCCCCGCCCGGGATCGGGTACATACGAACGGGTAGCACCCGTCGGTAACCGATACGGACCTTGATCCCTCTTCACGGCGAGGTGAGCCTCATGTCCGCAGCTCCCACCACCCGACCCACCGTCACCGAACGTGAGGCCCGCCAAGTGGCCGAGGCGGCCCGGGAACAGGATTGGCGCAAGCCCAGCTTCGCCAAGGAACTGTTCCTCGGACGCTTCCGCCTCGACCTCATCCACCCCCACCCGCTGCCCCCCGACGAGGACGCCCAGCGCGGCGAGGAATTCCTCACCAAGCTCCGCGACTTCTGCGAGACGAAGATCGACTCCGCCACCATCGAGCGGGACGCGCGCATCCCCGACGACGTGATCGACGGGCTCAAGGAGCTCGGCGCCCTCGGCATGAAGATCGACACGAAGTACGGCGGCCTGGGCCTGACGCAGGTGTACTACAACAAGGCCCTCGCCCTGGTCGGCTCCGCCAGCCCGGCCGTCGGCGCGCTGCTGAGCGCGCATCAGTCCATCGGCGTACCGCAGCCGCTGAAGATCTTCGGCACCCAGGAGCAGAAGGACATCTTCCTGCCGCGCTGCGCCCGCACCGACATCTCCGCCTTCCTGCTGACCGAACCGGACGTCGGCTCCGACCCGGCCCGTCTGGCCACCACGGCGGTCCCGGACGGCGACGACTACGTCCTCGACGGCGTGAAGCTCTGGACGACCAACGGCGTCGTCGCCGATCTGCTGGTCGTGATGGCCCGCGTGCCGAAGTCCGAGGGGCACAAGGGCGGCATCACGGCGTTCGTCGTGGAGGCCGCCTCGGAGGGCGTCACCGTCGAGAACCGCAACGCCTTCATGGGCCTGCGCGGCCTGGAGAACGGCGTCACGCGCTTCCACCAGGTCCGCGTCCCGGCCGCCAACCGGATCGGCCCCGAGGGCGCGGGCCTGAAGATCGCCCTCACCACCCTGAACACGGGCCGGCTGTCGCTGCCCGCGATGTGCGTCGGCGCCGGCAAGTGGTGTCTGAAGATCGCCCGGGAGTGGTCGGCCGCCCGCGAGCAGTGGGGCAAGCCGGTCGCGCTGCACGAGGCGGTCGGCTCGAAGATCGCGTTCATCGCGGCCACCACCTTCGCCCTGGAGGCCGTGGTGGACCTGTCGTCCCAGATGGCCGACGAGGACCGCAACGACATCCGCATCGAGGCCGCCCTCGCGAAGCTCTACGGCTCCGAGATGGCCTGTCTGATGGCCGATGAACTGGTCCAGATCCGCGGCGGCCGGGGCTTCGAGACCGCCGAGTCGCTGCGGGCGCGCGGGGAGCGCGCGGTGCCCGCCGAGCAGATCCTGCGGGACCTGCGGATCAACCGCATCTTCGAGGGCTCCACCGAGATCATGCACCTGCTGATCGCCCGCGAGGCGGTCGACGCCCACCTCTCGGTCGCCGGTGACCTGATCGACCCGGACAAGTCCCTGCAGGACAAGGCGAAGGCGGGCGCGCAGGCCGGTGTCTTCTACGCCAAGTGGCTGCCGAAGCTGGTGGCCGGAGCGGGCCAGCTCCCGGCGTCGTACGGGGAGTTCAAGCACGGCATCGACCTCTCGCCGCATCTGCGCTACGTCGAGCGCACCTCCCGCAAGCTGGCCAGGTCCACCTTCTACGCCATGTCCCGCTGGCAGGGCCGGATGGAGACCAAGCAGGGCTTCCTGGGCCGCGTCGTGGACATCGGCGCCGAGCTGTTCGCGATGAGCGCGGCCTGCGTGCGTGCCGAACTCCTGCGCAGCCGGGGCGAACACGGCCGGG
>NZ_JBFBJT010000217.1:0-8751 GCF_040686175.1 Streptomyces sp. NPDC086077
GCTCCGGAAGGCGACCCCGCAATCCTGCGACGGCCTCAGTCCACGGCCGTCACGGTGCCGGCGCCGACCGTCCGGCCGCCCTCGCGGATCGCGAAGCCGAGGCCGGGCTCCAGGGGCACCTCCCGCCCCAGCTCGACGCTCATCGTCACCGTCTCCCCAGGGCGTGCGACCGCCACCTCACCGAGGTCGATGTCGCCCACCACATCCGCGGTACGGATGTAGAACTGCGGGCGGTACCCGGTGGAGAGCGGCGTGGTGCGCCCGCCCTCACGCGCCGACAGCACGTACACCTGCGCGGAGAACCGGCGTCGCGGCACCACACTGTTGGGCGCGGCGACCACATGCCCCCGGCGCACGGCGTCCCGGGGCACGCCACGCAGCAGCAACGCCACGTTGTCCCCGGCCTGCGCCTCGTCCATCGGCTTGCCGAACGTCTCCAGGCCGGTGACGACGGACGACACCTCGGCCCCCAGCACCTCCACCCGGTCACCGGCCCGGACCGTGCCGCGCTCCACGGCCCCCGTGACGACCGTGCCGCGCCCGGTGATGGTCAGCACGTTCTCCACCGGCAGCAGGAACGGCGCGTCCAGGTACCGCTCCGGCATGGGCACATACGTGTCCACCGCGTCCAGCAGCGCCTCGACGGACGCGGTCCACCGGGGGTCGCCCTCCAGCGCCCGCAGCCCGGACACCCGTACGACCGGTACGGAGTCGCCCCCGTACCCGTGCTGGGTGAGCAGGTCGCGTACCTCCAGCTCGACGAGGTCGATGAGCTCCTCGTCGCCGGAGTCGGCCTTGTTGAGGGCGACGACGATGTGGTCGACGCCCACCTGCCGGGCGAGCAGCACGTGCTCGGCGGTCTGCGGCATGATCCCGTCGAGCGCGGAGACGACGAGGATGGCCCCGTCGAGCTGCGCCGCGCCGGTGACCATGTTCTTGACGTAGTCGGCGTGGCCCGGCATGTCCACGTGGGCGTAGTGCCGGGTGTCGGTCTCGTACTCGACGTGCGCGATGTTGATGGTGATGCCGCGCGCCGCCTCCTCGGGGGCGCGGTCGATCCGGTCGAAGGGCACGAACGTGCCGGTGCCGCGCTCGGCGAGCACCTTGGTGATGGCGGCCGTCAGGGTGGTCTTGCCGTGGTCGACGTGACCCATGGTGCCGATGTTCAGGTGCGGTTTGGTGCGCACGTAAGCCGTCTTGGGCATGGCGATACCTCGAAGCGTCTCGATGGTGACGGGGACCCCGGTGACCGGCCGACCCTCCCCCTGCGGGGTCCGCCGGACTTTCCGGGGAGGGTCAGCTTCGGGCGCCGTCGACAGCGGCCAGGAGGATCAGGACGGCAGCCTTCGGGGCATCCGCGACCGCGGATGCTGCGAGGTGGAAGGCGTGCCGGAACATGACGTCGATACTCGCCGACGCCGCCGGGCGCGTCGACCGATTTATCGCGGCGGGCAGTTCGGCGGCACCGGGTCAGGGCCCGACGTTCTTCAGCGCCTCCCGCACCGACAGTGGCGCGAACCGCCCCCGCTCCCGCGCGAGGAAGTCGCGTACGGCGTCAGGGTCGGTCTTGGCGTACTCCCGCAGGCACCACCCGATCGCCTTGCGGACGAAGAAGTCCGGGTGCCCGGACTGGCGCAGGCAGTAGGAGAAGAGGCGTTCGCTGTCGGTGCGCTCCTTGTAGCGCAGTTGGTGGAGCAGGGCCGTCCGGGCGACCCACAGGTCGTCGTCCAGGATCCAGGCGTCCATGTCGGCCTTCAGTCCGGGATCGGCGGCCACCAGCGGGCCCACCACATGGGCGGCGAGCAGGTCGACGGTGTCCCACCACGGGACGGTGGTGACGAGCCGCCGGGCAACCGGCAGGAAACCCGACGAGCAGCGGCTCACATGACGGCGCAGATAGTCGACGGCGAAGTAGTGGAACTCGCGCTCGGGCAACTGCCAGCAACGCAGCGCCACCGCGGCGCAGTCGGCCTCGTCCGGGCGGGGCGTGCCCTCGACGACCGTGCGGGACAGGGCGCGGCGCACGGGCGTTGTCAGGCCGAGGAAGGGCGCGACGTCCTTCATGTACGCCCGCATGGGCGCCGCGCGCGCCGGGTCGGCCGCGGCGGTGTAGGCGGCGGTGAGCCGCGGCAGCAACGTGTCGGCGAGTCGGCTGCTCGGGACACCCGCCGTTCGCGCACCTGTGACGCTCATGAGACGAACCATACGGCGATCACACATATCCGTCGGTTAGTGTCGCCCAATGCTCGATGCCCACAACCGCTCTGGGGGCACCGCACCGGCCTCTCCCCGGGCCACTGCCACCGAACTCGCGGTGACCGCCACCGAACTCGCCGCCGTCGTCCCCGTCTCCGGTGGTGCCGCGGCCGTCCGTCTCGGCCTCGCCGCCCGCTGCGTCAGACTTCTGCTGTCGCCCTGGGCCCGCTTCTCCGTGCTCGTCGCCCTGCTGGTCGGGGCCGGGGCGGCGGTGCTGCTCTTCGAGCCGCAGCGGCTGCTCGCGCACGGCTGGCCGCCGCAACTCGGCGGTGTCGTGGCGGCTCTCATCTTCGCCGTCGCGTACGGCGTGATCACCGTGGCGTTCGTGCCGCGGCCCCTGCTCAACCTGGCGGCGGGGGCGCTGTTCGGCTCCGAACTGGGCATCGCCGCGGCGGTCGCCGGTTCGGTGATCGGCGCCGGGATCGCCTTCGGGCTGGGCCGGCTCCTGGGCCAGGACGCGCTGCGGCCGCTGCTGCGCGGCAAGTTCCTGAAGACCGTGGACCGGCAGTTCAGCCGGCACGGCTTCCGCTCGATGCTCGCGGTGCGGCTGTTCCCGGGCGTGCCGTTCTGGGCCGCCAACTACTGCGCCGCCGTCTCGAAGATGGGCTGGCTGCCCTTCCTGCTCGCGACGGCGCTCGGCTCGCTGCCGAACACCGCCGCGTACGTCGTCGCCGGCGCCCGGGCCTCCACGCCGACGTCGCCGGTGTTCCTGATCGCGATGGCCGCCATCGCCGTTCCGGGCCTGGCGGGCGCGGTGGTGGCGTGGCGCAAACGCCACCACCTGCGCGGCTGACCCGCGGCCGGAGGGCCTACGGGGCTTCCAGGATCATCGCGTTGGCCAGTCCGCCCGCCTCGCACATCGTCTGCAGGGCGTAGCGCGCGCCACGCTCCCGCATGGCGTGCACGAGCGTGGTGGTCAGCCGGGTGCCGCTGGCGCCCAGCGGATGCCCGAGGGCGATGGCGCCGCCGTGCACGTTGACCTTGGCCAGGTCGGCGCCGGTCTCCTGCTGCCAGGCGAGCACGACGCTGGAGAAGGCCTCGTTGACCTCGAACAGGTCGATGTCGTCCAGGGTCAGGGAGGCCCTGCGCAGCACCTTCCCGGTCGCCGGCACGACGCCGGTGAGCATCAGCAGCGGGTCGGAGCCGGTGACGGCGAAGCTGTGCAGCCGGGCCAGGGGGCGCAGGCCGAGGCGGGCGGCGGTCTCGCTCGACGTGATGAGCACGGCGGAGGCGCCGTCGTTGACGGGGCTGGCGTTGCCCGCGGTGACGTTCCACTCGATCTGCGGGAAGCGCTCGGCGAAGGCGGGGTCGTGGTACGCGGGCTTGAGGCCGGCCAGGATTTCGGTGGTGCTGCCCGGCCGTACGCACTCGTCCCGCGCGACGCCGTCGACGGGCGCGACCTCGGCGTCGAACAGGCCGCCGTCCCAGGCCGCGGCGGCCCTGCGGTGCGAGGAGACGGCGAAGGCGTCCATCTGCTCGCGCGTGATGGACCACTTGGCGGCGATCAGCTCGGCGCTGATGCCCTGCGGGAGGAGGCCCTCCGGGTAGCGCCGGGCGACGCCGGGGCCGAACGGGTCCTTGCCGGGCGGGACGTTGGACCACATCGGCACGCGGCTCATGGACTCGACACCGCAGGCGACCACCATGTCGTACGCGCCCGACAGCACGCCCTGCGCCGCGAAGTGCACGGCCTGCTGGGAGGAGCCGCACTGCCGGTCCACGGTGGTCGCGGGGACGGTCTCCGGGAAGCCCGCCGACAGCACGGCGTACCGGGTGGTGTTCATGGCCTGCTCGCCGACCTGGTCGACGGTGCCGCCGATGACGTCGTCGATCAGCGCCGGGTCGACGCCGGAGCGCTCGACGAGGGTGCGCAGGGTGTGGGCCAGGAGTTCGACGGGGTGGACGTGCGCGAGCGAGCCGTTCGGCTTGCCCTTGCCCATGGGGGTGCGTACGGCTTCGACGATGACTGCGTCACGCATGCTGCGGGCCTCCTTGGCCGCCGGAGCGGGCACCGGGTCGACTACCGGTGAGTAGGAAATTCCAACTCACGATAGCCCCGTAGGTTGGAAAATCAAACCCTCACCTAGACTTGGCCGTATGGCCGCCACCAAGGACCCGCGCCCCTGCTCGATCGCCGACACCCTGGCGCTCGTCGGCGAGAAGTACTCGCTGCTCGTGCTGCGGGAGGTGTTCCTGGGCAACGGCCGCTTCGACCAGCTCGTGCGCAACATCGGCGTCCCGCGCGACATCCTGGCCACCCGGCTGCGCCGCCTGGTCGACGCCGGGATCCTCACCAAGCGGGTCTACAGCGAGCGCCCCCAGCGCTTCGAGTACCGGCCCACCCAGGCGGGCCTCGAACTGCAGTCGGTCCTGCTCACCCTCATGGACTGGGGCGACCGCCATCTGCGCGAGGACGACCGCCCCATGGTCCTCGAACACAGCTGCGGCCACGAACTGGTCCCGCAGGTCACCTGCCGGTCCTGCGGCGACCCGGTCCGGCACGGAGACCTGACCCCACATCCCCGGTCCCCGGGCTGGACCGTCACCGGCCCCACGGCGGCGTAGCCCGGTCTACTCGCCGGGGTAGGCGTCCAGCCGCCCGCACATGCCGAACTTCCCGCGTGTCACGGGCCGTTCGGACCTGACGACGGCCGCCGCGAGGTGCGACACGTCACCCCGCCCCAGCCGGTCGAGCTGCTCCCCCGTCGCCGTGGCGGCCGCCTCGGCGCCCCGCCGCCAGCGCTCCCGCCACTCGGCCAACCGGGGCCGGACGAGCGCTCCCGCGGCCCGGTGGAACTCCGCCAGCGCCTCAGGGCCGGACGCGCGCAGCGCGCGGTAGCCCTCGAGGGCGAGATCGCGCCGGGCACGGGCCACCCGCTCCTGCTCGGCGGCGGGCGCGTCCGCCGGGATCGTGGTGGCGGCGGCGTACGTCTCCGGGTCGGCCAGGTACTCCGGCGGCAGGGTGAGCACCGCGTCCCCCGCCTCCGGCAGTCCGCTGTTCTGCATCAGCACGGTGATGCGCAGGTCGTCGTCGTTGACCAGCCGGTGGATCGTGCCCGGCGTGAACCAGGCGACCGTGCCGGCCGCGAGCGGCGTGACCTCGTAGCCGGACGTCGTGAGCGTCTGCACCGCGCCCCGGCCGCCGGTGACGACGTACGCCTCCGAACAGGTCAGGTGCAGATGCGGAGTTCCGCCGCACACCCCGTCCGCCGCCGGCCAGTCGTAGACGGTCAGGTGCGACACGGCGACGCCGCCCGGCAGGCCGGTGAACGGCCCCGTCAGTCCTTCGGTGGTCACCACGGGTGCGCCTCCAGGTACTTGGCGATCTCGTCGCGTTCCCAGGCACCGTCGGCGACGACGACCCGGTAGCGGCGGGTGAGGGTGCCACCCGGCGCGAGCTCCAGTTCGTCGTGGAAGGCCCAGGAGGGGGCGACGGCCGCAAACGGCTCGTTGCGGACGAACCAGTGGGCGGGGTGGGCGCCGCCGGCACCGGTGTGGTCGTTCTCCGGGGCGTGCGCGAACACGAGGGTGGCGTGGCCGTCGACGCCGTCGTGCTCGCCCGAGTACGCCAGCCAGGGCGCCTGCCGGCCCATAAGGCCCGGCCCCTCACCGTCCGGCCCGAGGACGCGTCCGTCGCGGAACGTCGTCTCGGCCGCCGATGGCACCGAGGTCGCGGATGTGGGCATGAACCTGATCAGCACTCCTCCGGGGTCCTGGGCGTGTGGCGAGCGCGGCATGCAGCAAGCGCTTTCCCCGGTCTGCAACGTAAGCCCGGCTCAACGGCCGGTCAACACCCCCGGCGGAGCACCGCCGATCCCCTGGGAAACCCCTGTGTCGGCCGTGTCGACAGGGGGCGCTACGCTGCCCCTCAACACACCCGATCACCGCGCGCGGGGGCTAGGTGTGTCCTCCGTCCGTTCCACGATCGGCACTTGGACTCCGTAACTTCATGTCTTGGTTTGAATCACTCATCCTCGGACTCGTCCAGGGGCTGACCGAGTTCCTTCCCGTTTCCTCCAGCGCACACCTGCGCCTGACCGCGGCCTTCTCGGGCTGGGAGGACCCCGGTGCCGCCTTCACGGCGATCACCCAGATCGGCACCGAGGCAGCCGTGCTGATCTACTTCCGCAAGGACATCGGCCGCATTCTGTCGGCGTGGACCCGCTCGCTCTACGACAAGGCGTGGCGCGGTGACCACGACGCGCGGATGGGCTGGCTGGTGATCGTCGGCTCGATCCCGATCGGCGTGCTCGGCGTGACGCTCAAGGACCAGATCGTCGGGCCCTTCCGCGATCTGCGCATCACCGCCACCATGCTGATCGTGGTCGGCGTGATCATGGGCATCGCCGACCGGATAGCCGCGCGTGACGAGACCGGCGGACGGCACCGGGCGGCCAAGGAGCGCAAGTCGCTCAAGGAACTGGGCGTGCGGGACGGCCTGATCTTCGGCCTCTGCCAGGCCATGGCGCTCGTCCCGGGCGTCTCCCGCTCCGGCGCGACCATCACCGGCGGCCTCTTCATGGGCTTCACGCGCGAGGCGGCGGCCCGTTACTCCTTCCTGCTCGCCATCCCGGCGGTGCTCGCCTCGGGCGGGTACGAACTCAAGGACGCCATGGAGAGCGGCCATGTGTCGTGGGGGCCGACGATCTTCGCCACGGTGATCGCCTTCGTCAGCGGCTACGCGGTCATCGCCTGGTTCATGAAGTTCATCTCGACCAAGAGCTTCATGCCGTTCGTCTGGTACCGCATCGCGCTGGGCATCGTGATCATCGTTCTGGTCACGTTCGGCGTGCTGAGTCCACACGCCGCCGAATCAGCAGGCGGCTGAGCGAGCGGCCCCCGGGGACTCCCCGGGGGCCGTTTTCTTGTGAGCCCGTGAGCCGACGATGTGACCTGGGAGCCGACGGTCGCCGCACGCGGTCGGATTCCGTCGGCCGTGAGCAAGCCCATACGGGATGAGTAGCCGCCCGGTAGCGCAGCGTCAGTGCCTGCCCCTACGCTTGCTCGCATGTTCCCCGATTCCGTGACCCCTGGTTCAGCGCGCTCCGCTGCCGAGGTGAACGAGCAGATCCGCGCCCTGTGGACGCGCGCGGGCGGCTCGCTGTCACCACAGGAGCGGGCGGAGTACGAGCTGCTGGTCGTCGAGTGGGCCGCGGCGATCCGCGGCGCGATCATCGAGGCGGCCTGAGAACAGGACCGGGGCTCATCACCGTACATGCGACATCTCACCGATGTGCCACCGCGCCGTGGCCTGATCATCTTCCTCAACGGCACGTCCAGTTCGGGAAAGCCGAGCATCGCGACCGAGCTGCTGCGGATCCTCGACGAGCCGTACTTCCACATGCCGGCCGACGCCTTCCACGCGATACGCTCCCGCGTCCCCGTGCCGTCGGACGAGCTCGACACCGTCCTGCACCGCACCTGGCGGGGCTACCACCGCGCGGTCGCCGGCATGGCCGCCGCCGGCGACAACGTCGTCATGGACCACATCCTCAGCGCCGACTGGCGGCTCGACGACTGCCTCTCCCTGTTCGTGCCGCAGGACGTGGTCCTCGTCGGCGTGCGGTGCCCGTGCGCCCACAGGCTTCCTGCCCGCCAGACCCGCGCCGACGGCCCTCCAGCGCCTGCGCGGAGGCAACTGAGGCAACGAAGGAAGCCACCTGGAAGGGCGCTCACCCGGAGGACGCGTCGTGCCGCGCCTCCGGGAGCAGGTGCGTGAGCGCCCCCTCGTCCAGCGGATACGGCGGCTCCCGCGGCAACAGCGCTTCCGCACGCGCGAGTTCGCCCGCCCGCACCAGCCCGTGCACCTCCCTGGCGAGCGGCGTCACGTCCTCGATCCCGACGATCCACTCGTCCGCGTACCGCTCCGCCGCCTCCCCCGCCAGTCCCAGCTGGAGCGACCGGTGCGGCAGCGGGGCGAGCCGCAGATCGCGCTCCGGGTCCCACTGCACGCGCGCGGCCGCCGAGCGCAACTGTTCCCGCCACACGTCCTTGCCGGCGTGCAGTCCGGGCACGTGGTGCGAGAGGCAGGCGTGCCGCAGGGCCCAGAGGAAGCCTTCGCGGGTGATCTCGACGGCGAGGACGGTCTCCTGGTCCGCCTTCGTGCCCCAGCCGCAGCGGTACATCATCCACAGGAAGGACGGCTTGATCCATGTCAAGCCTTGTTCATAGACCTTTTGGAGGTGGTCCCCTGGCTGAGGCTCGTCCAAGGTTGCTTGTCAGCCTGCGACTGTTGGGTGATCGGCTTCATGCATCAGGACGCGAAGTAGGCGGAGTGTCACGCCGGCGGGGTGCAGGCCATATCGGCGTGGGGCAGCCCTTTCGTGCTCACTACTTTTTTTATCAGAACCTCTCGAGCTTTGCATCGAAACAGGAACTGCAGAGACGCATTCCATCGTTCTCAGGTGTAGGGACTCCGCAAACGTCACACATACTGAGAGGGCCTTGCTCAGTTCCGCATTGGAAGCAGAAATATTCGGCCGTACTACCGGAAGC
>NZ_JBFBJT010000218.1:0-8585 GCF_040686175.1 Streptomyces sp. NPDC086077
CCCGCCACGGGTGCCCGGCGCCTGGTGTGCCTCGGTGCGGGTCGGCTACTTGACGTCGACCGAGTCGCCGATGGCGAGAGCACCGCCAGTGGTGGAGTCGCCCTTGTAGACCCAGCGCCAGGCGCCGTCCGCCGAGGCGGTGACCGTGGCCTTCAGTGCGCCGCCGCTGCCGGTCCTCACCGTCTTGACGACGCTGTAGTTTAGAAGCACAGGTTGCGTACTGACGCGAGAGCAAGAGGTCGCATCAGGGCGTGCTCCTGGTCGCGATGTGCCGTGTTGGTGTCAGTGGGCTGGTGTCGTCGTTCGAGTGTTCATGAAGAGCAGCGTCACTGCAGTGGGTTGGTCTCTGTAGCGCGTGCGGCTGTCACGGGGCGGTACACCCCGCTCCGCTCCACTGTCTTGAGAACGGCTGGCGCAGCTGGCCGCTCTCATCGCCGCCGGCCGCCGCCTCCCGGAGGGTGAACGCCTGCCGACAGTGCGTCAGCCGGCAGCCGATCTGGGTCTTGCTGTGGGGACGGTGGCGAGGGCGTACCGCGAGCTGAAGTCGACGCCGCATCAGGTGCGGGTTCTGTGTGTGCCCGTCGAGGCCGTTGCGCCGCAAGGAGCGAACTGCCTCGCCTCATCCCGGTGAGACCTGCGGTGGCAGCATCGCGGGCGTCGGTACGGCGATCCGTCCCGGAGGCAGCGACCGGCACGGGAAGCAGATCGCTTGGATTGCGTCCGGATCACGTCACAACTCCGTCGCCGTTGCAGGCCCAGCGGCCCACCTGTCGCATCATGTCTCTACTCGCATCGCACCAGGGGGAATCATGCGCATCCGCACCACCACCGCGGTCGTCGTCGCCATACTTGCCGTCACTGTCGCTGGCTGCAGCAGCGACAAGGGCAGCGAGAGCAAGGCGGACACCACCAAGAGCACCGTAGCCGAGGCGTCGAGGGCCTCAGACGACAGTGGCGCCGCCAAGAACGCCGACATGCCGCCCGAACCCGCCGGCGCCGAGCGCGACGCCGTCCTTGCTGCCATCCGTGACGTCAACGGCAATCTCACCCATGACGAGGACAAGGCCATCGACGCGGCCCGCAACCAGTGTGCGTCCCTCGTTGGCGGCGCGACGAGCCCGGACCGCGAAGCTGCGCAGCGGTTCTCCTACGACGGCGTCACGCTGACCGATGACGACGGGAGTCACATCAACTTCGGGCTGCGCAAGACGCTCTGCCCCGAGTCCTGATCAGCCGCCAACTTGGGCCCGGCCGCGAGCGTATGCGGCCCGCCTCACCCTGCCCGGAGCATTGAACGTGGGCATCGTCTGCAGTCCATATCTGATGTTCGACGCTTCGTTCCCTCGTAAAGGAATGCTTGTCCGGCGATCACTAACCCTTCCATGACAGCGTGTATCGGGATCGGACGAGCCGCAACAGGCTGACGGCACGACAAAGAACATCGGATCCGTGCATCCGTCGAAGGGGGCCAGACTCGTAGGTGAGGGTAGGTGTTCGCCCCGGGGAGAAGACCCGCGGAGAGGGTCCACGCCGCTGGCGAGGGCCTGAGCCCGACGCGTTCAGAATCCGGGGGACGCGGGAGAAGCGGAAGTGGGAGCTGGTCCGCCCGGACGTGCTCATCCTCGACGACTTCGCCATGCGCAGCTGACCACTGGTGTTCAGCGAACGGCAGGGCCGGTCCCTAATCGTCACCCGCAACCGGGCACCCAGCGACTGATATCCCCTTTTGCCCAACCCCGTCGTCGCCGAAATCACACCCCAGCCGGCTGATCAACACCATCCACCAGGTCATCATGAACGGCCATCTACCGCCCGCACAAGCGCCCCGACAACCCGACGGACAAGCCGCCGACCAGCTAGAACGGTTTCGACTGTATGAGAGGCTCATGCACATGGCCGAGTTCTGATTCGTCACCGCCAGCACCGTGCCCGCTTCGGCCGCCACGGCGCTCGACGTGCTTTCAGGAACGGATCGCAGCCGGGCACCGCGCGACCTGGCTGACCAGCTCGCGCGGCCGTTCACTGGCCTTCATCAGCAACACCGACCGCGCGAAAGCGATCCGGATCGTCAGCCACATCCTCACAACAGGCGCCCCCCGGAGATGGCAGAGTCGAGGACGCCGCAACGCCATTCGCTCCGCCCCGCCTGGCCGTTCGGTCGAGTCGCAAGGCTGAACGCTGGTCAGGCCAGCGACGCGCGGATAGCCCCGCCTCCAGCTGTCCGCCATTTAGCACATGCGGACCGACCGGGTGCCTGCCCCTCAGGGGTACTCGCTGCGGCTGCGTCCTTGCCGTGGTTGTGTTGGGCATGGATCAAGCGGTGACGTCGTGACCTGCCGTGGTCGGGATGGGCAGCCCGGCCTGGCCAGGCTGAGGTTGCCGGCTCCGTGCTGCCGAACCGGCGAGGTAGGCCTTGCTGTTGACGGCTTCCTCGGCTGGTCAGCCGGTCACTGGGGTCAAACTCGCCCTCCACCCTCGCTCACCCGAACTTTGTCACCGTCCACGCCTTCGGCTCCGCGAGTCACAGCCGGTTGCGGAAGGTTCAGGAGGGGGTGGCCGGGGCGGAGAGGGACAGCACTCCGTCCGCGACTTTGGTCCGTTTGCCGTCGTGCTCGCGGTGGAGGGGACCGGTGCTGCAGTGGGTGACGGCGTCGTCGTGGTGGGTGCGGCCGACGCAGTCGGGGATGGTCAGGACCATGCGGGTCTCGCGGTCCAGCGGGCGGACCACAGTCGCAGGCTGGTCGCCAGCGCTTACCCACTTCTCGCCGTCCAGTCGGAAGAGAGTGGACGGGCGGTGCGGGCGTTGCTTGTCGTCCTCGGCGCCCTCGTTGTTGTCGCAGGTCCAGGCGGAGATCGTGGCGTAGAGGTGCTGGTCGGGACCCCACCACAGGTCGTTCACCTCGATGCCGCCGGTGACGCCGGGGAGGAAGCCAGGCGGGAGCGCGGCCGACTGGTCACTGCCGCCCACCTCGCCGTTCAGGCCCAGCGGGTGGACAGGGAACGGGGCTGCGCAGCCGCCGGGGTTCTGCCGGGCGGCCACGGCGATGAGCTCGCGATCGCCGAGGGTGGCGAGTGCGGCAGGCATGTACGCGTTGGAGTCGAAGGGCGAGTAAGCGGCGACCTCCTTGCCATCCCGGTCGAGCAGGCGCAGATCCATGGCGGTGTCCCCACCCGAAACCGTCGTGTACTGGGCGGTCAGCAGATGGCTGCGCGTGCCGCCCAGAAAGCTGATCGCCCAGCCGCTGCCGTTGCCGACCGGTGCGGTGATCTCGGTCCCGGCAGCCTCCGGATGGGTCAGGTCGAAGCGGAGTGCGCGAGTGGGGGTGGCCTCGGAGTCCCATCGCAGGACGGCGACCTCGTGGTCTGCGATGGGGGCGAGGTCGTAACAGTTGGGGCATGGCAGCCGGCGTACCTCGCCCGTCCGGGCGTCCACGGTGATCAGGCGCGTGTCCTCGGTCCGCTCCAGCAGCGCGTCGTCGGAGAAGAACGCGAGCCGGCGACCGTCATGGGTCCACACCACCGTGTTCTGGTGCTCGTCGCCCAGGTCGAAGACGCGCGGGACACGGGCCAGCGGCCGGTCGCCCCGCATCAGGACGAGTTCCTTCTCGGTGGTGTAGGCGTACGGGGTGCCGTCGGCCGACGGCGCGAGGGAGGGGCGGCCGGCCTGGGCACCATTCCCTCCGTCCTGCCCGCCCCGGTCGTCGCCCCGGGTGGCGAGCAGGGTGGCGCCGACGGCGACGACCAGCGCTAGGACCACGAGGACCGCGAGTCGGCCCACGGTGATTCCCGGCCTTGCGCCCTGTGGCGCCCCGCTCATCGGTCTGCTCCCTGCGAGGTCGCGGCCACGGGGTCGGCGCGGTGCCAGCCGTCGCGCCGCTCCGCGTAGGCCGCGCGGTAGCCGGCTGGCGGAGGGCTGCCAGAGGCAGCGGGGCCGGTCAGTTCGAAGGGCTCGCCCCGCCCGCGGTCGATCTGTTGGGTGAGGACGCCGTCCGGGGTGGCCACCACCAACTCCAGGGTGAAGGAGCAGTGATGGCGGCGGCTGGTGACGCCGACGCTGAGGGTCTCGCTCTCACCGGGCTTGAGCGTCAGGGTCCGCTCCTTGAAGTAGTCGCGCCCCGTCCACTTCGGGCCGGCGCTCGTGCGCGCCCGCAATTGCGGGCGCGGGTCTGCCGCGTCCAGGTCGAGACCGACCGCCACCGTGTCGCCGCTGCCCTGCGTGTAGCCGGTGAAGTGCGTGCCATCCAGCGGTGCCCCGCACTTCTTGTGCACATTGACGTCGGTGATCTCGACCTCCTCCGCCGCGTTGCCGCGCAGCGCCAGGTTGATCGTGCCGGACTCCGTGACGACCGCGCCGTGCCGGGCGTACCAAAGGGCGAAGGCCGCAGAGTCTGGCGTCACCTGCGTGCTGAAGCGAGCCAGTTCGGCATCGCTCATCCGCAGGGCGTCCGGCAGTGCGAAATCCCCGCCCGCCAGGTCGCTGGCCGGCCCGGTGACGGAGGCGACGAGCACCGGCGGCGAAGCGGACGGGGCCGGGCGCGGCCGGGTGTCCACAGGGGGCCGGGCAGTGGCGCCGGCGCCATCCGCGTCCCGGCTCTGCCACCACAGGGTGCCGCCGGCCGCGAGGCCAACGACCAGCAGCAGGCAGAGCACGGTGGCGAGCAGGCTGACGGTGCGGGCCTGGCCGTGGACGAACAGGTTGTGGGCCGAGCCGACCGCGATCCCCTGCTGGGAGGCGTGCGCGCTGCCCGGCGTACGGTCGGCTGGGCCGCGCGATTCGGGGGCTTCTGAAGTAGCGCCGTCGCGGGCGCTCCCGGAGGCCGGTCCGGCTAGCCCTCGGGCCGGACCGGCGGCGGAGGGGGGCTGAAGTGAACGTTCCCGTTGATCAGAGCAGCGGCCAGCGAACCTTGCTCGGCGTGGACGCGGATGTCTCCTTGCACGTGCTGGTCACCGCTGTGGATCTTCGGCGCCGTCGGCTCTTCGGCAAGCAGTCGGCGCAAGTCGTGGGCCGCCTCGTCGCGGTCGGGGCCGTCCAGCCGCTCCAGGGTGGCGACGACCCGGTCCCGCCAGGCCGCCCCGCAGCGTTCGAGCTCGCCGCCGGTTGGCGTCCCGCCCTCCAGCAATTCGGCCGCGCTGCCGTCCAGCTCCGCGAGTGCTGCCTCCCCCCGGCGGCCGTCGCCCCGGCCGAACCAGTGGCCGAGGCGTGCGCGCAGCCCCTCCCAGGCGTCGGTGCCCGCGGCGGTTGCCACCGCGGCGCCCGCGGCGGCGGCGAGCGTCAGCAGTTCCTCGGTCAGCATGGTGCGGCCCCTCCCTCGTCCGGCCGCGGTGCCGTCCCCGTCCCCGTTCCCGGCCCCGTACACCGCCATACGCACCGTAACGGGCTGAAGCCTCGCTGTCAGAGAAACCGTCACATCGGCCTCACACAGCGGGTCGACGGCTCTCGAAGCTGATCGTCTGCTGGGCGGTGAGACAGGGCTGGTTTCACTCGGAGAGCAACCTGGGAGGTGGTCACCGCCCGTCTCGAAGCGTGCGAATGCACCTGGAGTCCCGACAACGCCTCGACCTTTGATGACCAATGTTCCATCCGTACGAAGGCCGGTGTAAGCCTTGGATTCCGCGCAGGCGCAGGTGTACGCGGCGGCCGGCTACGCGGTAGTGCTCGGCAGCCCGCGCGGCATCTCCGGGTACGGGAAGGCGCACGGCCGGTGGGCTGCCGACGACCTGGCCTTCACGACGGCCCCCGACCTGCTGGCTCTGCTGGATGCCGCGTTGCAGGCCGGATTTGGACTCCAGGCGGGTGGGGGTGCAGGGCGGCTCCTTCGGTGGCTACATGTCCGCCTGGCTGGCGGCCCACCACGGCGAGAGGTTCCGGGCAGCGATGGGCGAGCGTGGCTGCTACGCCATCGACAGCCACTTCGGCACGGCCGATGACGGGGCCAACAACTCGATCGCACTGTACGGAGCGGATCCCGTCGGCCAACTCCGAGACGATCAGGCGGACCTCCCGCCTGAGTTCGGGGAACTCGCTCCAGACCTCCGCGCTCCTGGTGAGCACGGCAGCCAGCAGATCGCCCTCGTACATGTCGCCTTCCGCCAGTGGGTTGGCCCGAAGGACCTCCATCGCCAGCGGCAGGAGATAGGCAAGGCCCACGTCCTGCCTGATCAGCAACCGCATGTCCTCGACCGTCAGGCCGCCGATCGGCTTGCGCCGAAGCTCACGCACGGTCGCCATCAGCCGGGTTTCGCCGCCCGACGGGGCCGACCAGCGGTCGCGCTCAAGCTCCTCAAGGGAGAGGTCACGGTTCACGAGTCGAGTCACCGACCGATCGTCCCACGTCAAATCTCAAACGCGGTCTCAGGCGGTGGACGGCATCGGCGAGGGCGCGTGGGATGCGAACTGACCGAGGCCGAACTGATCGCGGTCGGGGATGCTTTCTTCCCCGAGGACGAGGCCTGAGAGCGAAGCGAGCGGTTCGCGGGCCTTTCACACCATGGCGGTGTCGCCGGTCACCTTGCCGGTGGGGGTTCTTGAGCGGGGTGGAGGCGTGTGGCCTGTTCAGGCAGGGTTCATTTTGCCGGTGATCTTCGGGGGTGTGGAGGGCACTGTCGGGACACGACTGATCTTTAGGGTGCGAGGGTTGTCACTTATGGAGGTCTGATGATCACTCGTGCCCGTCTGGGCGTCATACTTGCCGCCGTGTTGACGGCGGTCTTTGCGAGCGCTGTGGTGCCGAGTACCGTGTCGGCGCAGCAGTCGGACCGGGCCGCTGCGAGCGTCGCCGCGTACTCCGGCAAGGTCCGGATGAACGAGGTCCAGTTCATGGGCGCCCACAACGCCTTCCACCGGGAGATGCAGGGCGTCGAGCTGGCCGAGTCGGTCAAGATCGACCCTGGTTACCCGTCGTGGGGTTTCTACTCGCATGCGTCCGTCTCGGATCTGCTGGGCCGTCAGAATGTGCGCGCGCTCGAGTTCGACTTGCTGCCCGACCCCGACGGCGGCCTGTACCAGCACCCGCTGGCCCGCAAGCAGGCCGGTCTCGGCCCGATCGACGACCCGGCCATGGCCGCACCCGGCATGAAGGTCATCCATGTCGCCGACCAGGACTACAACTCGACCTGCCGCACCCTCGTGGTCTGCATGCAGCAGGTGAAGACCTGGTCGAAGGCCAACCCGCAGCACGCGCCGATCATCCTGCAACTGGAGCTCAAGCAGACCGACGACCGCTGGGAGCAGCTCGGCGGCGCGGTCAGCCCGGCGTGGAACGGGAAGCTGCTCGAGGACGTCGACAAGGAGATCCGTTCGGTCTTCTCCGAGTCGCAGCTGATCACCGCTGACGACCTGCGCCGCCCTGGCCTGACGCTGGAGCAGTCGATCCTGAAGAACGGCTGGCCGACCCTCAACTGGGCGCGCGGCAAGGTGATGTTCTTCTTCGACAACGGCGGCCCCGGCGCCATCCGTGACATGTACCTCGACGGGCACCCCAGCCTGCAGGGCCGCGCGGTCTTCACCCGCGGCAATCCCGGCGACGCGGATGCTGCGATCACGATGGTCAACGACCCGCGCGGCGCCAACGAGGCGACCATCCGCGACCTGGTCAAGCGGGGCTACATCGTCCGCACCCGCTCGGACGAGCCGCTGAAGACGGTCATCAACAACGAGTTCAGCCGCCTCCAGACCGCTCTGGCCAGCGGCGCGCAGATGGTCACGACGGACTTCCCGAGCGTCGGCATGGCCGCCCGCTACAACAGCGACTTCGTCGCCGAGCTGCCCGGCAACGAGCCGGTTCGCTGCAACCCGGTGACCGCGCCGCGCAACTGCCACGACGACAGGCTGGAGCCCTCGTCCACCCGATGAGGGCGTTCTGAAAGGCGGCCGGCCGATCCCGGACGGCCGCCTCTTCTTTTCCGAACTACGAACCGCAGTGCCGACTGCGGTGATTTCGGAGGCTCCGGCCGGCCAGGCGGGTGACGCACCGGAATCGAGCAGCACGGCGCAACAATGCGACACGCGCCACATGTCGGTAGCCATACGTGAACAAGACATTGGGGAGCAGTGTGGACCTGAGCGCCACCGGCGAACCGTGATCGTGCAGGAGGACACCCAGGTCCACGTCGGCATCGACCTCCGGCCGGGCACTCTCACGCTCACCCGGAACGGCAAGCACTTCGCGGCGTACCACGCCCTGGTGCAGTTCGCGTCCGTTCACGCCCACCCGTGGGCGGCGCAGGAGGTCGAGTTCTCGGCCAAGGGACCGGACGGCAAGTCTGTGGGATTGACCGTAGATCTCCTCGACGACACCTGCGACGGCCTCCGGGCTGGCGTTCCCGCCATGACTGGAAGGTCGTGGCCCTCGCCGCGACCTCCGCTGGAGACGTCGGCATCACGTACGTGCCTCCTGGGCGCACCTGATTCACACCCCGTCGGGTACGGCCCGGCCATCATGCTGACCAGGGCTCCCTGAGTCACTCCGCGAGGGCCATGTCGGGTCGGCACAGTGAATGCATGCCCTGACCTGCCGGATCATCGGGCGGGTCTGGCTCCGGCGGGATGCCGGGTTCGGCTGCGTGCAGGAGCGGCAGTGGATCAC
>NZ_JBFBJT010000219.1:0-8532 GCF_040686175.1 Streptomyces sp. NPDC086077
GGGCCGGGGGCTGCCGGGGGCGGGGCGGGGGGCCGTCGTCCAGGGCGGATACGCGCTGGCCCGCGCCGAACAGTCCGTCAAGCCCTTCGAGCGCGCCGTTCACGGCGCGCTGGACCTGCTCGGCGTGCCAGGCCGGCAGCAGTAGATTCCGACAAAGGAGACTCAATGTGAGATAGCAGGCAAGGTATTGCCTTCACCCGCACCCCTTGCCTACAGTCTCGCCCATCCTCGAATCGATTCGACGTGCCGCGTGTCGTCGATTGTCGAATCGATTCGACAAGCTGAACCGGACAGAGCTGTGACGGGCGGACAGGGGCGGGACATGGCCACGATCAAGGACGTTGCCGAACGGGCGGGTGTGGCGCCGAGTACCGTCTCCTACGTTCTGAGCGGCTCACGCAAGATCTCCGAGGACACCAGGCGGGCGGTCCGGGCCGCCATCGACGAGCTCGGCTATCACCCGCGTGCCAGTGCCCGCACCCTGCGCAGTGCCCGTACCCGCGTGATCGCGCTGGCGGTGCCGCGCGTCCCCGGTGAATACCGCGCGATCGACGGCCGGTTCGCCGTCGACGTCACCGACGCCGCCCGCGGCCACGACCACGACGTCCTTCTCATCACCGACGAGGACGGCGTCGGCGGCCTGCGCCGGGTGGCCCGCAGCGGGCTCGCGGACGCGGCGGTGCTGATGGCGGTCGAGGAGCGCGATCCCCGCATAGAGGTCCTGCACGCGCTCGGCTTCCCCGCCGCGCTGCTCGGTCATGACGGCAATGCCCGACTGCCCTGGACGGATCTCGACTGGGAGGCCGCCGTCGCCCTCGCACTGCACGAGACCGCGGCGGCCGGCCACCGACGGATCGTCTTCCTGTCGTCCGCCGACCACGAGATCGCCGCCCGCCGCGGTTACGCGCTGCGCGGCCTCGACGGCGCCCGGCGCGCGGCCCACGAGACCGGCGCGGAGGTGCGCGTGGTCTCCTCGCACCGCGATCCGGACGTCCTCGGGCGCCGGCTGCGCGAGGCGCTGACCGCCGGGCCCGCGCCGACCGCGCTGGTCGTCCAGCACCTGATCCTCCTCCCCCACCTGCTGGACGCGGTGGCCTCGGCCGGGCGGCGGATCCCCGACGACCTGTCCCTCGTCCTCGTCGGCAGCCTCCCCGACGAGCTGGGCGTCCGGCATCTGCCCCGGATCGACCTGCCCGTCGCCGAGATGTCCGCGGCCGTGGCCCGACTCGCCATCGAGGCGGTCGAGCTCGGCTGCGGCACCGCGAAGACTTCTTCCGCCCCGTTCCGCACGAAGACCCGCGACGCACCCGAGGCACCCGCCTCGAACGCGGCCCCCGGAGCGCCGTACCACCCGATCCAGCCCCGGATGGCCGGGCCCACCATCGCCCCGCCGGCCGACGGCTGAGCAGGCCGGGCCCTCCGGACGCAACCTGACGTCCCGGCCGGCCCGCAGCAGATCACTGCATGTCCAGAGCCGCACATGTAAGGGAGAGACGACCATGCCGTCCCTAGCAGGACGCATCAGAGCTGGAGCCGCGAGAACCGGAGGCCTGCGCGTTCCCGCGCTCGCCGCGACGCTCGCCTGCGCCACCGCCGCACTCGGCCTGACCGGCTGCGCCGCGGAGCCCGACCCGGGCACCGTCACCGTGCTCAACTCGGCGACCGACACCGCCGAGCACACCGCCAACCAGCAGTTCTTCGACCGATGCGCCAAGCCTCTGGGCGTGAAGGTGGAGCAGGTCAGTGTGCCCGCCGACCAGGTCGCGTCGAAGGTGCTGCGGATGGCGTCGTCCGACTCCCTGACCGACATCCTGGAGCTCGACGGCTCGGAGCTGCCGCAGTTCGCACAGACCGAGGGACTGCGCCCGCTGAAGGAGGCCGGCGTCGACACGTCCGGCTTCTCCGCGAGCGCCACCTCCCTCGGCTCGTACGACGGTGTCCAGTACGGCATCGCGCGCTCCGTCAACTCGCTCGCCCTGATCTACAACACCGAGCTCCTCCAGGAGGCGGGCATCGACCCGCCCCGGACCTGGGCCGAACTGCGGGAGGCCGCCAAGAAGCTGACCGCGGGCGACACCTACGGGATGGCGTTCAGCGCGAGTCCCAACGCGGACGGCGTGTACCAGTTCCTGCCCTTCTTCTGGTCCGCCGGCGGCGACGAGGCGAAGCTCGACAACGGCAAGGGTGAGGCCGCGCTCCAGCTCTGGAAGGACCTCGTGGCGGACGGCTCGGCGTCGAGATCGGTCGTCAACTGGAACCAGCAGGACGTCAACGACCAGTTCGTGGCGGGTCGCGCGGCCATGATGATCAACGGCCCGTGGCAGGTGCCGGTCCTCAGTGCCCAGAAGAACGTGGACTGGGCCGTCGCGAGCATCCCCGTGCCCGAGGCGGGCAAGGCCGCCGTACCGCCCATCGGCGGCACCGTGATGGCCGTACCGAAGAACGAGGACGACCCGGCGCGCGAGAAGAAGGCCGGCGAGCTGCTCAACTGCCTGAACTCCGAGCAGAATCAGCTCCAGTGGGGCGAGTCCGTGAACAACGTGCCCACGCGCGCCGCGGCCGCCCAGGCGTACGCGGCCCAGAACCCGAAACTCGCCGCCTTCGCCGACCTGGTCACCACGGCCCGTTCCCGCACCGCGCAGGTCGGAACCGGATGGCCCGTCGTCGGTGACGCGCTCGCCGGTGCCTTCCAGTCCGTGCTGACCGGGCGTACCAGCCCGGAACAGGCCATGCACCGGGCGCAGCAGCAGGCCTCGGCGGGGAAGTGAGGAGCCGGCCATGACCACCATCACCTCGATCGCGCCCGCCAAGGCCGCAGGCACGACGCAGACGCGCACGCACCGGGCGCCCAGGCGCCAGCGGCTGCTGCGCTGGCTCTTCGTCGCCCCGGCACTCACCTACATGGCGCTGTTCTTCGGCTATCCGCTCGTCAACAACATCGTGATGAGCTTTCAGCGCTACACACCGAAGACGTACTTCACCGGCGAGGCCCCGTTCAACGGGCTCGACAACTGGCGGGCCGTCTTCGCCAACGAGCTGTTCACCGACGCCCTGTGGCACACGATGCTGTTCACCGTCGGCTCGCTGCTCGGCCAGTTCACCATCGGTCTCGCCCTCGCGGTCTTCTTCTCCCGGCGGTTCCGGCTCTCCGGGCTCGTCCGTGCCGTGCTGCTGCTGCCGTGGCTCGTGCCCATGGTGGTGTCCGCCGTCGTATGGCGCCGCATCCTCGACCAGGAACACGGCATGCTCAACACCGCGCTGCACGCGGTCGGCATGGTGCCCGCGGACGGTGTCCCCTGGCTCAGCAGCCCGAGTGTGGCACTGCTGTCGGCGGTCCTGGTCAACATCTGGATCGGCATCCCGTTCAACATGGTGATCCTCTACGGCGGGCTCCAGGAGATACCGCGCGACCTGTACGAGGCGGCGGCGCTGGACGGCTCCGGCCCGTGGCGGACGTTCCGGAGCATCACCCTGCCGATGCTCCGGCCGGTGATCACTGTCGTACTGGTGCTGGGCTTCATGTCGACCGTCAAGATCCTCGATCTGATCCTGGCGCTCACCTCCGGCGGCCCCGCCGACTCCACGCAGACGCTGGGCACAGTCACGTACCAGCTGTCCTTCCTGCAGCTCGACTTCGGCCAGGGCGCCGTAGTGGGCAATGTCCTGATCCTGATCAGCGCGGTCTTCGCCGTGCTGTACCTGCGGGCCAACCGCGCCGACTTCGGCAAGGGGAAGTGACCGACGATGAAGCAACCCACGACCGTGCCGGCGAACCGGCCCACCCCCTCCGTCCGTCTGCGCTCGGCCTGGAACACCACCGCCGCGCTGCTGATCCTCGCCGTCCTGCTCTTCCCGGTGTACTGGATGCTCAACACCGCGCTCCAGCCCGAGTCGAGCATCGCCGCCACGCAGTGGTTCCCGACCGCTCCGAGCCTGAAGAACTTCGACACGGCGATCAGCACCCAGGGCGGCGCGCTGCTCACCAGCCTCGGGGTCGCGCTGGGCGCCGTCGTCGTCTGCCTGGCGCTGGCCGCGCCCGCCGCGTACGGGCTCGCCCAGTTCGGCCTGCGCGGCGGCCAGGGCATCGTCTTCACCACCCTCATCACGCAGATGGTGCCGGGCATCGTCATCGCCAACGCCATGTACAGCGCGTACGCGGAGCTGGGGCTGGTCAACTCGTACCTGGGCCTGATCCTCGCGGACGCCTCGCTGGGCCTGCCTTTCGCGATCGTGCTGCTGCGGGCGTTCATGGTCTCGATCCCCACCGAGGTGGTGGAGGCCGCGATGGTGGACGGGGCGAACCGCTTCACCGCGTTCGTCCGGATCGTGCTGCCGATGAGCCGCAACTCGCTGATCACGGCGGGCCTGTTCACCTTCCTGTTCGCCTGGTCGGACTTCATCTTCGCGCTGACGCTCAACACCACGGACGACGTGAAGCCGATCACGCTCGGCATCTACCAGTTCGTGGGCGCGCACGTCAGCGACTGGGGCGCGGTGATGGCGACCGCCGTGCTCTCCGCGGTACCGGCCGCGGTGCTGCTCGTCGTCGCCCAGAAGTACATCGCCGCCGGCATCACCGGCGGATCGGTCAAGTAGGACGGTTCTCCCGTGAGCATTGCTGAGTTGCCTGACTTCTCCGGCTTCCCCGGCTTCCCGGACGGCTTCCTGTTCGGCGCCGCCACGGCCAGCTACCAGATCGAGGGCGCGTACGACGAGGACGGCAGAGGCCCGTCCATCTGGGACACCTTCAGCCGTGAACCCGGCCGCGTCGCCGGCGGCGCCACCGGCGATGTCGCCTGCGACCACTACCACCGCTACCGCGAGGACGTCGCCCTCCTGCGCGAGCTGGGCGTGGACAGCTACCGCTTCTCCGTCGCCTGGCCGCGCGTCCAGCCGACCGGGTCGGGCCCGGCGAACGCGGCGGGACTGGACTTCTACGACCGGCTCGTCGACGAACTGCTCGCCGCCGGGATCTCTCCCGCCGCCACGCTCTACCACTGGGACCTGCCGCAGGCTCTCGAGGACCGGGGCGGTTGGCGGGTGCGCGGGACCGCGGAGCGTTTCGCCGAGTACACGGCGATCGTGGCGGACCGGCTCGGCGACCGGGTGGACCGCTGGATCACCCTCAACGAGCCGTTCTGCAGCGCCTTCGTCGGCTACGCGGCGGGCGGCCACGCCCCGGGTGCCCGCGAGGGCCGCGGCGCGCTCGCCGCCGCCCACCATCTCCTCGTCGGCCACGGGCTCGCGGTGCGCGCGCTGCGGGCCGCGGGTGTCAAGGAGGTCGGGATCACGCTCAACCCCGACCGGCTGCTGCCCGCGACGGAGTCGCCGGCCGACCTGGCCGCCGTACGCCGCGTCGAGACGTTGCACAACGACGTGTGGTTCGAGCCGTTGTTCGCCGGGCGCTATCCGGCGCACGAGGCCGAGACCTGGGGCGAGCTCCTGAAGTCGGGCGAAACGTTCCGGCACGAGGGCGACCTCGACCTCATCGGCGCTCCGCTCGACTTCGTCGGCATCAACTACTACCGGCCGATCACGGTCGCCGACGCCCCGTACGAGGACCCTGACCCGGCCTCGCGCACGGCCGTCGACGTCCGGGCGGCGGAGACCTGGCGGGACGACGTGCGGCACACCACCATGGGCTGGCCCGTCGTCCCGCACACCTTCACGGACCTGCTGGTCGACCTGGCGGGCCGCTATCCCACCCTGCCGCCGCTGCTGATCACGGAGAACGGCTCGGCGGAGGCCGACGCCGTCGACGCCGAGGGCCGCGTCCGCGACACCGACCGGGTCGAGTACCTGCGCAGCCATCTGGAGGCTCTCGCGGCCGCCATGCGCGCGGGCGTGGACGTCCGCGGCTACTACGTGTGGTCGCTGCTCGACAACTTCGAGTGGGCCCGCGGCTACGACCAGCGCTTCGGCATCGTCCGTGTCGACTACGACACGCTGCAGCGCATCCCCAAGGACAGCTACCACTGGTACCGGCAGCTGATCGCCGCGCACCGCGCCCGCGCCGGCGCACCTCACACCGCCACCCCAAGGAACACCTGATGAAGTTCACCGACGGCTACTGGCTGATGCGTGACGGCGTTCGCGCGTCGTACGCGGCGGAGGTCGCCGACGTCCATGTCACCGACGACCGGTTCACCCTCTACGCGCCCGTGCGCCATGTGACCGATCGCGGCCACACCCTCAACAGCCCGCTGCTGACGGTCGAGTGCTGGTCGCCGGCCGAGGGCGTCATCGGCGTCCGCGCCACCCATCACGCGGGGGCCGCCGAGCGTGGCCCCGACTTCGCGCTGCACGGCGAACCCGGTCACGCGGCCAAGGTCACCCGGGAGGGCGCACTGCTGGAGCTGACGGCAGGCGACCTGTCCCTGCGCGTGGACACCTCGGCTCCCTGGCGGCTCGACTTCGTCGCGGACGGACGGGTCCTGACCTCCGCCGAGGCCCGGGGCACCGGCTTCGCGGTCACCGAAGACGGCGCCCACCACTCGCTGGCCCAGCTCTCGCTCGGCGTCGGCGAGCTGGTGTACGGGCTCGGCGAGCGTTTCACGCCGTTCGTCAAGAACGGCCAGACCGTGGACGTCTGGCAGGCGGACGGCGGCACGGCGAGCGAGCAGGCCTACAAGAACGTCCCGTTCCATCTGACCAACCGGGGCTACGGCGTCTTCGTCAACCACCCGGGCAAGGTCAGCTACGAGATCGGCTCCGAGGCCGTCGGGCGGGTGCAGTTCAGCGTCGAGGACCAGTCGCTGGAGTACTTCGTCGTGCACGGCCCGACGCCGAAGGAGATCCTGGACCGCTACACGGCGCTGACCGGCCGCCCGGCCCTGCCGCCCGCCTGGTCCTTCGGCCTGTGGCTGTCGACGTCGTTCACGACCTCGTACGACGAGGAGACGGTCAACCGCTTCGTGCGCGGCATGGCCGAGCGAGACATCCCTCTGGGCGTCTTCCACTTCGACTGCTTCTGGATGCGCGAGTACCAGTGGTGCGACTTCGTCTGGGACCCGGACGTCTTCCCGGACCCGGAGGGCATGCTGCGGCGCCTGAAGGACGAGCACGATCTGCGCGTCTCCGTGTGGATCAACCCCTACATCGCCCAGAAGTCCGCGCTGTTCGCGGAGGCCAAGCGCCACGGCTATCTGGTGCGCAGGCCGAACGGCGACGTGTGGCAGTGGGACCTGTGGCAGGCGGGCATGGCCCTGGTCGACTTCACCAACCCGGACGCGCGCGAGTGGTACGCCGACAAGCTGCGGGTGCTGGTCGCGCAGGGCGTCGACTGCTTCAAGACCGACTTCGGCGAGCGCATCCCGACCGATGTGGTCTGGCACGACGGCTCCGACCCGGAGCGCATGCACAACTACTACACGCAGCTCTACAACCAGACCGTCTTCGACGTGCTGACCGAGGCCAGGGGGGCGGGCGAGGCCGTGCTCTTCGCCCGCTCGGCGACGGCCGGAGGTCAGCAGTTCCCCGTGCACTGGGGCGGCGACTGCGAGTCCCACTTCGGCGCGATGGCCGAGTCGCTGCGCGGCGGACTCTCGCTGGGCCTGTCCGGCTTCGGCTTCTGGAGCCATGACATCGGCGGCTTCGAAGGCACGCCGACGCCCGAGGTGTTCAAACGGTGGGTGCAGTTCGGTCTGCTGTCGTCGCACAGCAGACTGCACGGCAGCAAGTCCTACCGGGTGCCCTGGGACTACGACGAGGAGGCGGTGGCGGTCACGCGTGACTTCACGCGCCTGAAGCACCGGCTGATGCCGTACCTGTTCGGAGTGGCTCGGCAGGCCGCCGAGCACGGCACTCCGCTGATGCGCGCCATGGTGCTGGAGTTCCCCGACGACCCCGGCTGCCACACCCTGGACCGGCAGTACATGCTGGGCGGCGACCTGCTCGTCGCGCCCGTCTTCTCGGCCGACGGCGAAGTCGAGTACTACGTGCCGGCGGGCACCTGGACCCATGTGCTGTCGGGTGAGCGGATCGAGGGTCCCGGGTGGCGACGCGAGCGGCACGGCTTCGACAGCCTGCCGCTCCTCGCCCGCCCGGGGTCGGTGATCCCGTTCGGCGACAGCGACGACTCGGCGGTCTACGACTGGGCGGACGGTGTGACACTGCGCGTCCACGCGCCGGCCGACGGCGTCGCGACGGTCACCACGGTCCCCGCCGCGGACGGCTCGGCGGACGCCGTGTTCCGTACCCGCCGGGACGGTGACGTGGTCAGCGTCGTGGCGGAGGGCGCGCCGGGGGCGTGGCGGGTGCTGCTGGCCGGTGCGGAGGCGCGGCTCGACGCAGGGTCGCCGTCGTCCGCCGAGTCGACGGAGCTCGGCACACTCGTCAGCGTCCCGTCGGGCACGACCGAGGTCTCTGCACGCCTCACGGGGAAGCCCTCCGTGTGACGTCGGTGCGGTGACGTCCGCCCGGTCGCGGCCGGGCCGGCGTCGCGGGCGCCGGCGGGGGCAGGGCATTCCCCGGCCGCCCGCGGGGGCCAACAATAACCAGTAGTGGCGGGGGCGGGACAAATGTAAAAAAACG
>NZ_JBFBJT010000220.1:0-8531 GCF_040686175.1 Streptomyces sp. NPDC086077
CAGCGAGCCGAACAGGTAGAGCCAGTAGGCGAACATGTTCAGCCGCGGGAACGCCACGTCCGGCGCGCCGATCTGCAGCGGCATGATCCAGTTCGTGAAACCGGCGAACAGCGGCGTCGCGAACATCAGCAGCATGATCGTGCCGTGCATCGTGAACGCCTGGTTGTACTGCTCGTTCGACATGATCTGCGTACCCGGCCGGGCGAGCTCGGCGCGCATGAAGAGCGCCATCACGCCACCGATCAGGAAGAACATGAACGACGTCGACAGGTACAGCGTGCCGATCGTCTTGTGGTCGGTGGTCGTCAGCCACTTCACCACGACGTTGCCGGGCCGCTTGGCCCTGACCGGCAGCTCGTTCGCGTAATAACTCTCAGCCGCCGAGTCCTGCGGTTCGTTGAGAATGCTCACGAGCTGTGTCTCCCGGTGTTCATGGCTGGACCTGGTGATGACCGCAATCCTGGCCGCGCGGGGCGAAGGATCGGCTCCGGAGCGGGCGACACACGGCAGACCTGCGGGCGATCCCACCCGGATGCAGTACACGACCCACACCGATGGCCCTCCGACGGCAGGCCGCCCGTCGCGCCGCACAGGTGTTCCCCATGGGCGAGCGGGGTGCGTAGCCTCGGCGACGATGAACACGATTCCCGCACATCTCGATCACCTTGTCCTCGCGACCCCGGATCTGGCGGCGACGGTCGCCGAGTTCGCGCGGCGAACCGGTGTGACGCCGGTGGTCGGCGGTTCTCATGTCGGTCTCGGCACCCGCAACTACCTGGTCGGTCTGGGCGCAAGCGGTTACCTGGAAATCATCGGTCCGGATCCCGAGCAGTCCACGCCCGGCGGCCCCAGACCCCTCGGCGTCGACGAGCTGGCCGCGCCACGCACGCTGACCTGGGCGATCAGCCCGCCCGACCTGGACGCGGCGGTGGCCTCGGCACGGGCGCGGGGCTACGACCCCGGCACACCGCGGGCGATGAGCCGCCGCACCCCCGACGGCACGCTGCTGCGCTGGCGCCTGACCGACGGCGCGGCCGCGCACCCCTCCGGCCTGGTCCCCTTCCTCATCGACTGGGGCGCCGCACGCCACCCCTCCGCGACCGGCCTGCCCGTCACCCCGCTGCTGTCCCTGACGGCCACGGCCCCCGACCCCGCCGAGATCCGCCCGCTCCTGGCGGCCCTGGACACCGAACTGCCCCTCGCGAAAGGCCCGGTGGGGCTGTCGTTCACGGTGGACACGCCGAAGGGGCCGGTGCGGTTCGACTGAGCGGGCTGACCACGGCGCTGGCGCTCGCTGTCCGTTTCCTTCAAGACCCCTGCCCCGCCTCTGCCTACCGTGGGACTCATGACTCCACGATTCGATGCCATCGGCCTGGTCGTCTCCGACATGGCCGCCTCCGTCGCCTTCTACCGCCGCCTGGGTTTCGCGTTCCCACAGGGAGTGGAGCAGCAGCCGCACGCGGAGGCCGGGCTGCCGGGCGGGCTGCGGTTGCTGCTGGACACGGAGGAGAGCGTGCGGTCCTTCCACGCCGGGTGGCGGCCGCCCACCGGGGGCGGCCGGGCCTCGCTGGCACTGCTGTGCGACGGACCGGACGAGGTCGACGCGGTGTACGAGGAGATGGTGGGCGCGGGCCACCACGGCGAGCTCAAACCGTGGGACGCCTTCTGGGGCCAGCGGTACGCCGTCGTGAACGACCCGGACGGCAACGGCGTCGACCTGTTCGCCCCGCTGCCGTCAGCCGCCGCCGAGTAGCTCGCCCGGGGTGGCGCCCGTCAGGTCCCTGACGTCGCGCGCCAGATGCGGCTGGTCCGCGTAGCCGGCCTCCACGGCGGTCTCCGCGAGCGGCAGGCCGCCCCGCGCGAGGGCCAGGGCCCGTTGCAGGCGCAGCACGCGGGCGAGTGTCTTCGGGCCGTATCCGAAGGCGGTCAGCGCCCGGCGGTGCAACTGGCGGGCTCCGAGGCCGAGTTCGTCGGCGGTCGCGGCGACCGGGCGGCCCGCGTCCAGCGCCGTGACGACCCGCAGCAGCAGCGGGTCCGGCGGATCGGCGTCGGCCGCGAGGGCCAGCGCCGCCTCCTCCAGGCCGCGCGCGGGATCGGCGGCCGCCTCCACCCGCGCGGTGAGCCGGCGTACTCGCGTTTCCGGCCAGAGGTCGGCGAGTTCGACCCGCCGGTCGCGGACCTCGTACGCGGGCAGGCCCAGGAAGGTGGGCGCGGTGCCCGGGAAGAAGCGGACGCCGGCCCAGGCGCCGTCGTCGCCGTCCGTGCGGTGCGCGCGCGTGTCCGGGCCCGCGACCAGCAGGCGCCCGTCGTGCCAGAGCAGGTCCATGCAGCCGTCGGGCAGCACCCGCCCCGCGCCGGACGCGGGGGACGGGGTGTTCGTCCACACCACCGCACCGGCCAGCCGTGACACCCGCTCCACGTACACGCGGCCAGGCTACGCCGCGCGCCCGGGCCCGGGGCGGAGTCCGCCCGCTCGCGGGACCGCGCGGCCCGGCCCGCCCCGCTAGACCCCCACCCCGACCACGCGCCCCCGCGTCCGGTGCTCCTGGGGGCTCACCCCGTACACCCGCTTGAAGGCGTTGGACAGGGCGAAGGCGCTGCCGTAGCCGATGTGGCGGGCTATCGCCTCCAGGGTGTCCTCGCTGTCGCGCAGGCAGTCGGCGGCGAGGGCGAGGCGCCAGCCGGTGAGGTAGGTCATCGGGGGTTCGCC
Source organism: Streptomyces sp. NPDC086077 (assembly GCF_040686175.1). Classification (NCBI taxonomy): domain Bacteria; kingdom Bacillati; phylum Actinomycetota; class Actinomycetes; order Kitasatosporales; family Streptomycetaceae; genus Streptomyces; species Streptomyces sp. NPDC086077. Next base: position 2,711 of record NZ_JBFBJT010000220.1, read on the forward strand.
CACCAGTTCCGTGAACCGGCGGGCGAGCGCGGCCCGGGACACCCCTGCCTCGGCGGCGAGCGACGCCACGGTCCACGGCCGGGCCGGATCGTCCTGGAGAAGGCGCAGCACGCGACCGACGACGGGGTCGGCCAGCGCCCGGTACCAAGCCGGAGCCGCCGCCTCGGGGCGCGAGAACCAGGCCCGCAGCGCGGCGATGACCAGCAGGTCCAGAAGGCGGTCCAGGACGACCTCCTGCCCCGGCTCGTCCCGCACGATCTCCTCCCTGAGGAACGGGGTCAGCGGGCAGTTCCAGACGTCCGAGGTGAGCGACAGCAGCGGCGGCAGGGCGTCGAGGAGCCGCCCGCTGATCTCGCCCTGCCAGAGGTAGGTGCCGATCAGCATCACCGCGGCGCCGTCCGGGCGGTCCCCCCAGGTGCGCACGCCGAGGTCCATCCGGCCGCTCAGCGGCCTGCCGTCGGGGTAGCGGCACTCGCCGCCCGGCAGGATCACCGCCTGCGCCGCCGTCGCCGGGTCGTCGCCGCAGGTGTACGGGTCGGGGCCGCGCGCGATGGCGAGGTCCCCGGCCCGCAGCCGCACCGGCTCTCCCGTGTCCGGGACGACCCAGGCGTCGCCGCGCACCATCAGCATCACGGTGAGCGGCGCCCGGTCCTCGACGCGCACGGCCCAGGGCGGATCGAAACACGCCCGGATCATGAAGGCGCCACGCGCGCGAGGGCCTTCCAGCAGGCCTGCGAGTGGGTCCATGGCGTCAGCGTAGACGCGCCCGTAGGGGAATGAGCCGTTCAGCCATGGGCCCGGGAGCGGTACGGCAGTTCACTGGAGGCATGACACAGAAAACGGACATGACGGTAGTGGTGACCGGGGCGTCCGGTCGTACGGGCAGCCGGGTGGCGCGGGCCGCCCGGGCGGCGGGACTGGAGGTGCGGCCGGCCTCGCGCGCCCAGGGCTTCGACTGGGCGGACCGGTCGACGTGGGCGCCCGCGCTGCGGGGCGCGGACGCGGCGTATCTCGTCCACCCCGGGGACGTCGGCTCCCCGGAGGCCACCCTCGCGGTCGGGCTCCTGGCGCACGAGGCGGTCGCCCTCGGCGTACGGCGGCTGGTGCTGCTGTCGGCGCGGGGCGAGGTGCAGGCGCGGCCGACCGAGGAGGCGCTGCGGGAGTCGGGCGCGGACTGGACGGTCGTACGCTCCGCGTGGTTCATGCAGAACTTCAGCGAGGGGCCGCTGGTGGAGGGGCTGCGGCTGGGTGGGGAGCTGGTGTTCCCGGGCGGTGCGGTGCGGGAGCCGTTCGTGGATCTGCGGGACGTCGCGGACGTGGTGGTGGCGGCGCTGGCGGCGGGTGACCGGTACGTGGGGCTTGGCATCGACGTGACGGGGCCCCGGCTGCTGACCTTCGGGGAGGCGGTCGCGGAGGTCGCGAAGGCGGCGGGGCGCGAGCTGACGTACCGGCCGGTGCCGGCGGCCGAGTACGGCGCGCGGCTGGCCGCCTTCGGGGAGCCGCCCGAGGTGGTGGAGCTGCTCGTGGACGTGTTCGAGACGCTCCTGGACGGCCGCAACGCCCATCTCTCGGACGGTGTCCGGCAGGTGCTGGGCCGCGAGCCGCGGGACTTCAGAACGTTCGCGACCGAGGCCGCCGCGGCGGGAACCTGGACGCCTTGAGCGGCGGGCGCCCCGGGGCCGGCCTCACTTCTCCCGGGGCGGCTCCACCCCGTTCTCCCCGGTCCCCTTCTGCGTGGAGTTCTGAGAAGAGTTCTGCGACGCGTTGTGGGAGCTCTTCACCTGTGTGCGCAGCCGTGCCGTCACGTCCTCCGGAGGCAGGAAGCGGGACCAGCGCTCGGGGAACTCGGACGGCATGTCGGGGTCGTCCGGGTCGGGGTCGGCCCCGCGGGCCGCGGCGGCGCGGGCGACGTACTCGGCGACCTGCGCCTCGCGCAGCCGCTCGTTGGCGGCACGGGCGGCGGCCGTCGCGGCGGCCGGCCAGACCCGGTCGATCGCCGCGTTGACGGCGGCGCCGACGAGCACGGCGAACGCGGACACACCGATCCACAGCAGCACGGCGACGGCGGCCGCCAGGGAACCGTAGATCGTCGCGCCCTCGATGGTGTTGGCCAGGTAGATACGGAGCAGGAAGCTGCCGAGCACCCACATGGCGAGGGCGACCAGGGCGCCCGGTACGTCCTCGACCCACGGGGAGCGGACCGGGACGGAGACGTGGTACAGCGTGGTCAGGAAGATGATCGACAGGACCATGACCACGGGCCAGTAGAGGACCTGGACCACCGTCGTCGACCACGGCACGATCCGCACCACCGCGTCCGGGCCCGCGACCATCAGCGGCAGCGCCACCGAGCCGATCAGCAGGGCCGCGAGGAACAGCAGGAACGCCACCAGCCGGGTCTTGACGATCCCCCGGACGCCGTCGAGGCCGTACATCACGGTGATGGTGTCGATGAAGACGTTCACCGCCCGGGATCCCGACCACAGCGCGAAGAGGAAACCGATGGAGATGACGTCCGGGCGCCCGCCCTGCATCACGTCGTCCAGGATCGGCCGGGCGATCTGGTTGACGCCCTTGTCGGACAGGACCGTGCGGGAGGCCTCCAGGATGTTGGTCTCCAGGCTGGAGATGGTGTCCGTGCCGGTCCAGGAGTCGACGTAGCCGAGCAGGCCGATCAGGCTGAGCAGCAGCGGCGGCACCGACAACAGCGTGAAGAAGGCGGCTTCGGCGGCCAGGCCGAGGATGCGGTACTCGATGCACGAGTTGACGGTGTCCTTCAGCAGCAGCCAGGCGGTCCGGCGCTTCGAGACGTTCCGGTAGAGGGCACGCGCGCGGTGGAGGCGACCGGAGGGTTCGGGGATGTCACTTGCTGGCTGCACGACCCAAAGGTATCCGTCGCACCGGGCACGGTTCACCCTGGTCGGACGGTGGCCCACGGCGCCGCTTCCACGGGGTGACCACCCCCGTGCCTCGGGGTAGGTTCCGAGACATGGCACGCAGCACCCACATCGTGACGAACCAGGTCCCGCCACTCGTCGGATACGACGTCTTCGGCGCCGACCGCGCCCTCGTCGCGGCCGTCGAACGGCACGTCGCCCCGGACCTGCTCGACGAGGCCCTGGACGAGCTCGCGGCGCTCGGCCGCACCTCGGGGTCGGCGCAGGTGCAGGAGTGGGGGGTGCTGGCCAACGAGAACCCGCCCGGCCTGCGCACCCACGACCGCTACGGGCATCGCGTCGACGAGGTCGAGTTCCATCCGTCCTGGCACCGGCTGCTCGGCAAGGGCGTCGCCGCGGGCCTGACCGCTGCCTGGGCACGGCCGGCCGGGCACGTGCGGCGGGCGGCCGGATTCCTCATGTGGACGCAGGTCGAGGCCGGCAACGGCTGTCCGCTGTCCATGACCCACGCCGCCGTGCCCGCCCTGCGCACCGACCCGGCCCTCGCCGCCGAGTGGGAGCCGCGGCTGACGTCGATGATCTACGACCGTGATCAGCGGCCCGCCGGGGAGAAGGCCGGGGTCCTGTTCGGGATGGGCATGACGGAGAAGCAGGGCGGCAGCGACGTCCGTGCCAACACGACCGTCGCCCGGCCGCTCGCGCAGGACGGGACGTACGAGCTGACCGGGCACAAGTGGTTCTGCTCGGCACCGATGTCGGACGGCTTCCTGGTGCTGGCACAGGCTCCGGGCGGGCTGACCTGTTTCCTGGTGCCGCGGGTCCTCGCCGACGGCGGCAGGAACGTGTTCCTGATCCAGCGGCTGAAGGAGAAGCTGGGCAACCGTTCCAACGCCTCCAGCGAGGTCGAGTTCGACGGGACCTGGGCGCGCCGGGTCGGCGACGAGGGCCGCGGGGTGCGGACCATCATCGAGATGGTCGCCGCGACCCGGCTCGACTGCGTGCTCGGCTCGGCGGGGCTGATGCGGCAGGCCGTCGCGCAGGCGATCCACCACTGCACGTACCGGGAGGCGTTCGGCGGCAAGCTGATCGACAAGCCTCTGATGCGCAACGTCCTGGCCGATCTCGCCCTTGAGTCGGAGGCCGCGACGACTCTCGGGATGCGCCTGGCCGCCGCATACGACGACGGGAGCGAGCAGGAGCGGGCGTTCCTGCGGCTCGCGGTGCCGGCCGCGAAGTACTGGGTGACCAAGCGCTGTACGCCGGTGGCGGTGGAGGCGGCCGAGTGCCTCGGCGGGAACGGCTATGTCGAGGAGTCGGGGCTGCCCCGGCTGGTGCGCGAGTCGCCGCTGAACTCGATCTGGGAGGGCGCGGGCAACGTCCAGGCGCTGGACGTGCTGCGCGCGTTGCAGCGTGAGCCGGAGGCCCTCAACGCCTTTCTCCAGGAGGTCGGGCGCGCACGCGGCGCCGACCACCGGCTGGACGCCGCGATCAAGAACCTGCTGACCGAACTGGCCGACCTGGAGGGCATCGAGGCCCGTGCGCGGCGTGTGGTCGAGCGGCTCGCGCTGGTGCTTCAGGGCGCGCTGCTCGTCCGGTACGCACCGCCGGAGGTCGCCGACGCGTTCTGCGCCTCGCGCCTGGGCGGCGACTGGGGAAACGCCTTCGGGACCCTCCCGCACACGCTGGATCTGGCGTCGGTGGTGGAGCGGGCGCGGCCGGTCTCCTGACGCGGGTACGACGCCTGCGGGCCCTGACCGGGCGGCACCTGGAAAGCCGCGCGCCGACAGGGGTGGTGCTGCGCCGACACGGCACCACCCCTGCCCCTGCCGGCCCGTTGAGGCCAAGCGCGCCGCACGGGCGACGTCGCTCAAGTTTCAAACAGCGGTGGTCGGTTCACCAGGGTTGCAAGGGGTTGCAACTTTCCGGTGTCTGTGACCGGACTGGGCCCCTCCGTCAGCGGCGGGCGGCAGTATGGGACACGAGCAGGAAGCGACCGGAAAACGCCGCCACCAGGCCTTGACAGTCGGTCGCACATCAGTGTGAACCCGGGGGAGGAACCTCAGTGCCGCGGTCGCCTATGAATGTGTCGCACCTGGCCGCCGTCGACGCGCCACGGGCCGCGCGGATGCTCAGCGCCTTACGCGACGCCGCGCTCTCCGGCGAGCGCCCGGACCTCGCCCCCCGCCCGGTCATCGAGGAGTCCTGGGGACGCATGCTGCGCGGCGGGGTGGACCCGGAGCACGACTTCCGGTCCGGCCTGCTGCCACCGGAGGAGGTCCTGCGGCGGCGTGAGGACTCACCGCTGCGGCATGTGCTTCCGGTGCTGCGGGAAGGCTTGGTCTCGGTCGCGGACACCGCCCAGCACATCATGGTGATCACCGACGCGGAGGGCCGGGTGCTGTGGCGCGAGGGCAGTTCCGCGGTGCTGCGCAAGGCGGACGGGCTCGGGTTCCTGCTGGGCGCCGACTGGCGGGAGAACACCGTCGGCACCAACGGCGTCGGGACACCGGCCGTGGTGCGGCGGCCCGTTCAGGTGTTCGGCGCCGAGCACTTCGTCCGCTCGCACGCCTCGTGGACCTGCGCCGGCGCCCCCGTCACCGATCCGCGCGACGGCCGGCTGATCGGCGTGGTGGACGTCAGCGGACCGCTGGAGACGATGCATCCGGCCACCCTCGCCTGGGTCGACTCGGTCGCCAAGCTCGCCGAGGCCCGGCTGCGGGAGTTGCATCTGACGGCGCTGGAAGGGCTGCGCGCCGTGGCCGCGCCGATGCTGGCCCGGCTGACGGGCCGCGCGCTGGTGGTGGACCGGGAGGGCTGGACGGCGGCGGTGACGGGGATGCCGTACACCAGCCGGATCGCGCTGCCCAAGGCGCTGTCACCGGGCCGACGCCCGCTGCCCCTGCTGGGCCTGTGCCGGGTGGAAC
>NZ_JBFBJT010000221.1:0-8371 GCF_040686175.1 Streptomyces sp. NPDC086077
GCACGCCCTGCTGGCCGTCTCCCGCTACGAGGAGGCCTCGGCCCATCTGCTGCTCCCGCTTCCTCCACCGGGAGGAAGCGGCCCAAGGTCGTTCCTCCTAGAGGGCCACGCCCAGCAGCGCGTCCACCGCACGGGACACGACGCCGGGAGCGCCCGGGTCCGTGCCGCCCCGTTCCTGCTGCTCCGCCGCCCAGCGGTCGACTGCGGCGAGCGCGGCCGGGGAGTTCAGGTCGTCGGCGAGGGCCTCGCGGAGCTCCCCGACGAGCCTGTCCGCAGTCGGCCCGTCGGGCCGGGAGACGGCGGCACGCCAGCGGCCGAGCCGGTCCACGGCGTCCTGGAGCACCTGGTCGGTCCACTCCCAGTCGGTCCGGTAGTGGTGGGCGAGGAGGGCGAGCCGGATGGCGGCGGGGTCGACGCCGTCACGGCGCAGCTGGGAGACGAAGACCAGGTTGCCCTTGGACTTGGACATCTTCTCGCCGTCCAGGCCGACCATCCCGGCATGCACGTACGCCTTGGCCATGGGGAACTCACCGGTCAGCACCTGGGCGTGCGAGGCGCCCATCTCGTGGTGCGGGAAGGCGAGGTCGGAACCGCCGCCCTGGACGTCGAAGCCCATCCCGAGGTGGTCGAGGGCGATGGCGACGCACTCGATGTGCCAGCCGGGCCGGCCGCGGCCCAGCGAGCCGCCGTCCCAGCTCGGCTCGCCCTCGCGGGCCGCCATCCACAGCATCGGGTCGACGGGGTTCTTCTTGCCCGAGCGGTCCGGGTCGCCGCCCCGCTCGGCCGAGAGCAGCCGCATCGCGGCGGCGTCCAGGTGGGACACCTCGCCGAAGTGGGGGTCGGCCTCGACGGAGAAGTAGGTGTCGCCGTCGAGTTCGTAGGCGGCGCCCATGTCGCGCAGCCGTTCCACCAGCGGCACGATGCCGGGTATCGCCTCGACGGCGCCGATGTAGTGCTGCGGGGGCAGCATCCGCAGGGCGGTCATGTCCTCGCGGAACAGCGCGGTCTCGCGCTCGGCCAGGGCGACCCAGTCGAGGCCGTCGCGGTCCGCGCGCTCAAGGAGTGGGTCGTCGACGTCCGTGACGTTTTGGACGTACTGGACCTGCCGCTTCGTGTCGAGCCACACGCGCTGCACGAGATCGAACGCGTTGTAGGTCGCCGCGTGACCCATGTGGGTCGCGTCGTACGGGGTGATGCCGCAGACGTAGATACGGGCGACGGGACCGGGGTCGAGGGTCACGAGACCCCCGGTCGCGGTGTCGTGGATCCTCAGGTCGCGGCCCTTGCCAGGCAGGGCGGGGACCTCGGAAGCGGGCCAGGCATGCATGTCATGAGCCTAACCGGACTGAAGTTCCGTATACGAACCGGACCAGGCCGGATGGCCGGTAAGGCACTCTTGCGTTATCTCCCCTGATGTGCCCGTCAGCGCGCCGGCCGTGCCGTCACACGGGCGGCCACGGGATCGCCGGCCACTCCCCGTTCGGCTCCGGGTGCACGCCGGTGGCGAGCAGCGCGCCGACCCGCGCGCGGGTGGCGTCGACCTCGGCTCCGGTGATCAGCGCGCCCAGCCGCTCGGCGAGCACGCCGCCCTCCTTCAGCTCCCCCTGGAGCCGCTGGAGGACCGCCACGGCCTCGCCGGTGAGCGGTTCGCCGGCCCAGCCCCACAGGAGCGTGCGCAGCTTGTTCTCGACGTTGAAGGTGACCCCGTGGTCGATGCCGTACAGCTGCCCCTCGGCGGTCGGCAGCAGGTGGCCGCCCTTGCGGTCGGCGTTGTTGATCACGGCGTCGAGCACGGCGAGCCGCCGCAGCCGCTCGTCGTCCGCGTGCACCAGCAGCGCTGTCTTCCCGTCGCCGACCTCGGCGAACCCGATCGCCTTCCAGCCCGCTGCGGGCTCCTCGGCGTCGACCAGGGCGAGCAGCTCGGCATCCGGCCGCGCCTCGATCCACAGCTGGCACATGCCCTCGCCGTACGGTCCGTCGCGCAGCACCGTGGGCGGCACCAGGCCCCAGCCGGTCGCCTCGGAGACCGCGTACGCGGCGACCTCGCGCCCGGCGAGCGTCCCGTCGGGGAAGTCCCACAGGGGCCGCTCCCCCGCGACGGGCTTGTAGACGCAGGTGGCCTCCTGCCCGTCGTGCGTGATCGTGCAGTAGAGCGCCGCGTTGGAGGCTTCACGGATGCGTCCGCGCACGGTCAGCTCACCGGTGGTGAGCAGTTCCTCGGAGGTCATGCTCCGCGGCGGTATCCGTTCTGGCGCGGGCATACGTGTCCTTCCGGGTCGAGCGGCAGACTGCACAGCGGGCACGGCGGCCGGCCGGCGTTGACGACGTCGAGTGCGCGCTTGGCGAAGGCGCGGGCCTGCGCGCCGGTGAGCCGGACCCGCAGCATCGGGGGCCCGTTCTCCTCGTCCTGGAGGAGCCGCTCCTCGGCTTCGGCGAGGTCCTCGTCGGTGTCGGCGTCGAGTTCGACCAGCGCCTGCGCCTCGACGATCATGCGCTGCTCGTCGCCGTCCCAGGCCAGAGCCATGGTGCCGACGCGGAACTCCTCCTCGATCGGGGTCTCCAGCGGGGCGCTGTCGGAGATCTCGCTGGGTGCCACGGCCGGTACCGCGGCGCTTCCGCCGCTGCGCCGCACCACCTCGTCGAGCAGTTCGTCCATGCGCTCGGCGAGCGCTGCGACCTGTGTCTTCTCCAGGGCCACGCTGGTCACCCGGGGGCCGGCGGTGGCTTGGAGGAAGAAGGTACGGCGCCCGGGCAGCCCGACCGTACCGGCCACGAACCGCTCCGGAGGGTCGTAGAGGAACACCTGACGGGACACGTCCTGTCTCCATTGATCGTGGGGCGACTTCGACTTCGTTGACCGACCGGCCGCCGTGCGGACGCTCGGCTGCGGACAAGCACGGCGTTACTGCGACCGCTTCACCCTACTGCGGCCGACGATCACGGTGCGCCCGCACCGCCTCCCACCGGTGCGTCCCCGCCCGGGGGCTCCTCGCGGGGCGCCAGGGACGCGAAGTCCCCGGTGTCTCCGAGGCGTACGAGAAACGGCCTGAGACGGGTGTAACGGATCGCGGTGATGGAACACGGTTCTACGGAGATCCGCTGGAAGAGGTCGAGATGAAGTCCGAGTGCGTCGGCGACGAGAGACTTGATGACGTCCCCGTGCGAGCACATGAGGTACACGGCGTCGGCGCCGTGATCGCGTTCCACACGCGCGTTCCACTCCCGGACCGCCTCGGCGGCCCGGTGCTGCATCTCCCGCATCGACTCGCCGCCGGGGAACGCGGCCGCCGTCGGATGGGCCTGGACCACCTCCATCAGCGGCTCGTCCTTGAGCTCGGCGAGCTTGCGCCCGGACCAGTCGCCGTAGTCGCATTCCCCGATCCGCTCGTCGGTGTGCGCGCGCAGCCCGGGGCGGGCGTCGAGCAGGGGCCGGACGGTCTCCTCGCACCGCTGCAGCGGGCTGGTGACGACCTCGGAGATCGGCAGCCCGGCGAGCCTGCCGGGCAGTGCGGCGGCCTGCGTGGTGCCGCGCTCGTCGAGGGCGACGCCTGGCGTCCGGCCGGCGAGCAGCCCCTCGGTGTTGGCGGTGGAACGTCCGTGCCGGACGAGGATCAGCGTGGGCATGCGGCCCAGGGTAGGCGCAGGTCCGCGTGCGACGTCCCGGTGGCGACGGGAGAACACGCTCCGTGATCGTCGACTGTGCCATCTACCGTGACGGACACCGGACGGAGGGCCCCGAGGACCTGTCGGACGCCCTGGCCGAGGCACGGGCGGTCGGCGGATTCGTCTGGATCGGCCTGCACGAGCCCAGCGAGCGGGAGTTCGGGCTGGTCACCGAGGAGTTCGCGCTGCATCCGCTGTCCGTCGAGGACGCCCTGAAGGCGCACCAGCGGCCCAAGCTGGAGGTGTACGACGACTCCCTGTTCATGGTCCTCAAGCCGGTCGTGTACGAGCCGGAGAGCGACGCCGTCTCGACCGGCGAGGTCATGATCTTCCTCGGGGACGCCTTCGTGGTGACCGTCCGACACGGCGTGGGCTCCCCGCTGGCCGCCGTGCGCCGCCGGCTGGAACAGGAGCCGGAGCTGCTCGGCAAGGGCCCCACCTCGGTGCTGTACGCGATCGCCGACGCGACCGTGGACCACTACCTGGACGTGTCGGCCGAGTTGCAGACCGACCTGGAGGAGCTCGAGGCGGAGGTCTTCTCGCCGGACAGCGGTGGCTCGCGGCACTCGGCGTCCCGGATCTACGGTTTCAAGCGGCAGATCATGGAGTTCCGCCGGGCCACCGGGCCGCTCGGCGGGCCGCTGAACCGGCTCGCCGCCGTGGGCACGCTGGGCAGTGCCGTGCCCTTCGTGGACGGGAAGGCGCGGCCCTTCTTCCGCGACGTGAACGACCACCTCACGCGCGTGAACGAGTCCGTGGAGGGCCTGGACCGGCTGGTGTCGGACGTCCTGTCGGCGCATCTCGCGCAGATGAGCGTCCGGCAGAACGACGACATGCGGAAGATCTCCGCGTGGGCGGCCATGGCCGCGATCCCGACGATGATCGCCGGGATCTACGGCATGAACTTCGAGCACATGCCGGAGCTGCACTGGGTGTGGGCCTATCCGGCGGTGATCGCGCTCATGGCCGCCCTGGAGGTCCTCCTCTACCGGACGTTCAAGCGGCGGGGCTGGATGTGAGGGCCCCGCTGCTCAGCAGAACAGCCGGAACGACTGGTCGTGGTCGAGGATCTCCTGGAACAGGCTCTTGGCCGAAAGCATCTGAGAGCACCTCTCTGCAGAATTCCGCAAAGAAGGAGTCAAATGGCCACGGAGGCCCACGGCAACAGGTGTGCCGGACAACTCAGCCGAAAGACGGACCGACGGGCGGGCGTCGGAAGCGTAACCGCGCGCGGGCGGGCGCGTTGTTCCCTCTGACGGCCGTGGCGGGGAAGACCCCCGAGCCCCCACCACGGCCGTAGGGAATTCCCCGGCGGTGTACCGGCCGCGTTACGCGAGTCCGGCCCGCTCCAGCGCCTCGGAGCCCGCCCGCAGCGAGGTGAGCCGCTCCTCCAGCGTGAAGCCCGCGGGCGCCAGCGACAGCGTCGTGACCCCCGCCGCCGCGTAGGCCTTCATCCGGTCGGCGATGCGCTCCACGGAGCCGAGCAGCGTGGTCTGGTCGATCAGCTCGTGCGGTACGGCGGCCGCGGCGCCCTGCTTGTCGCCGGAGAGGTACTTCTCCTGGATCTCGGCGGCCGCCTTCTCGTAGCCCATGCGCCGGGCGAGCTGGTTGTAGAAGTTCTGCTTCGGGCTGCCCATGCCGCCGACGTACAGGGCGGTGTAGGGGCGGAAGGTGTCGGCGAGGGTCGCCACGTCCTTGTCGTCGCCGACGGCGAGGGGCAGCGTCGGGCAGACGTCGAAGCCGTCCATGCTCTTCCCGGCCTTCTCGCGTCCGGCGCGCAGGTGCGTGATCGCGGTGTCCTCCAGATGGTCGGCGGAGGGGAAGATCAGCAGGGCGCCGTCGGCGATCTCACCGGTCTGTTCGAGGTTCTTGGGGCCGATCGCCGCGATGTACAGCGGGATGTGCTCGCGCTGCGGGTGGACGGTGAGCTTGATCGGCTTGCCGGGGCCGCCGGGCAGGGGCAGGGTCCAGTGCTCGCCGTCGTAGCTCAGGCGTTCCCGGGTCATGGCCTTGCGGACGATCTCGACGTACTCGCGCGTGCGGGCCAGCGGCCTGTCGAACTTGACGCCGTACCAGCCCTCGGAGACCTGCGGGCCGGAGACGCCGAGGCCGAGGCGGAAGCGGCCGCCGGACAGCGAGTCCAGGGTCGCGGCGGTCATCGCGGTCATCGCGGGCTGGCGCGCCGGGATCTGGAAGATGGCCGAGCCGACGTCGATGCGCTCCGTCTGGGCGGCGACCCAGCTGAGCACGGTGGCGGCGTCGGAGCCGTACGCCTCGGCGGCCCAGCAGACGGCGTATCCGAGGCGGTCGGCTTCCTGGGCCACGGCGAGATTGTCCGCGTCCATTCCGGCGCCCCAGTAGCCGAGGTTGATCCCGAGCTGCATGGCCTTCCCCTTACTCATCAGTAACGTCGCTTGTGGCCTCGACACTAGCGTGGGGCACGGGGATCGCCCAGGCCGCGGGTGGCGTCGCCGGCACGCCGGTCGGGAACCCGGGCCTGGATCATGTGAATCGGTTGTCCACAGGCAACCCACGGCACCAGTTCTGGCCAGTAATCTCGGCGGACATGGAGCAGAGGCATCTCGGCCGTACCGGCCTGCGTGTGTCCCGGATCGGACTCGGCACCCTGACCTGGGGGCGGGACACCGACGAGCATGATGCCGCGGACCTGCTGAAGACGTTCTGGGAGGCCGGTGGGACCCTCGTCGACACCGCGGACGTCTACGGGAACGGCGAGTCGGAGTACCTGCTCGGCAGGCTCATGGAAGGGCTCGTACCGCGCCGGGACCTGGTGCTGTCGACCAAGGCCGGGAGCGTGCCGGACCCGGACCGGCGGTTCGACGGGTCGCGGGGGCATCTGCTGGCCGCGCTGGACGCCTCTCTCGCCCGGCTCGGCACGGACTACGTCGACGTGTGGCACATCCACGCCTTCGACCCGCAGACCCCGCTGGAGGAGACGCTCCAGGCGCTGGACCTGGCGGTGAGCAGCGGGCGGGTCCGCTACGCGGGCATCTCCAACTTCTGCGGCTGGCAGCTCGCCAAGGCGGCGACCTGGCAGCTGGCGGCGCCCGGGACGCGGACCCGGCTGGCGAGCACGCAGATGGAGTACTCGCTGCTTCAGCGCGGCGTCGAGCGGGAGGTGCTGCCGGCCGCGCTCGACCTGGGCATAGGCCTGCTGCCGTCGTCGCCGCTGGGACGCGGGGTGCTGACCGGCAAGTACCGGGGCAACGCGCTGCCGCCGGACTCCCGGGGCGCCTCGGACCATCTGGCGCCGTTCGTCGAGCCGTACCTCGACGACACCGCGAGCCGCATCGTGGACGCCGTGTCGACGGCGGCGGACGGGCTGGCGGTCACGCCGCTCCAGGTCGCCCTCGCCTGGGTGCGGGACCGGCCCGGCGTGGCGGCGCCGGTGGTGGGCGCGCGCACCGCGCAGCAGCTCACGGCGGCATTGTCAGTGGAGGCCCTTAGTCTTCCTGACGAGATCTGCCGGGCGCTCGACGACGTGTCGGCGCCTGTGCACCGCTATCCCGATCACGACTGGAGCACGCTGTGAGCACGGAGCCGGAGACCACCGAGGACGCCGAGCCGAGGAAGCCGGACGCCACGGAGACCGAGGCTGCGAAGGCCGGGGCTGCGGGCATCGCGGGTGGTGGGGCGGCGGTCGGCGAGGGCGGTGAGCCGTCCGAGGCCGCGAAGACCGGGGGCGGTGGGCTGTCAGAGGCCGAGGCCGAACTGGCGGCTCAGCGGCTGGAGCGGGAGCGGATCGAGCGACGCAAGGCCGAGAAGCAGGCGCCCGTCGACGCCGGTGCGAAGCTCAGCGGCAAGGCGGCCGAACTGCTCGCGGCCGTGCGGGCCGTGGAGAGCGGTGCGAAGCCGCCCGCGACGGTGTTCGAGGAGCCGCCGCCCCGGCGGCAGGCCCCCGAGCCGGTACGGCGGACGCAGCCCGTGGCGCCCGTGGCGGTGGGTGTGCCCGCGCCCGAGGCCGTCGAGGGCGTGCGGCGGGTGCTGAGCGACGGAGGAGCCCCCGAAACGCTCGCCGTGCAGGTCGCGTCGGCCTTGGGCGAGGGGGCGGACGAGCGGCTGCGGGCCGATCCGTGGCAGTTGCTGCGGGTCGGTGGGGTGCGGCCCGAGCAGGCCGACGGTTTCGCGCGGGCGCTGCTGGGACCGGAGTGCGGGCCCGGCGACGAGCGGCGAGGGCGTGCCGTCACCGTGTGGCTCCTGGAGCAGGCGGCGCTCGCCGGGCACACCGCGCTGGAGATGCCCGCGCTGACCGCCGCGCTCACCCAGCGGGGGGTGCCGGATCCCGAGGAGGCCGTGCAGGGGGCACTCGCCGAGGGTGACGCCCTGGCCTTCCAGGACGGGCTGGACGAGAACGCGGTCGAGGACGACGACGGCGACGGCGACGGCGACGCGGCCGGCGGCGAGGATGAGGAGCGTCCTGTCCGGGTCCTGGTCGGGCTGGAGCGGTACGCGCTCGCCGAGGAGAGCCTGGCCGACGGTCTGGCCCGGTTGATCAACTCCGTGCCCAAGGAGGACGGTTCGGGCGAGGCGTGGGAGCGGGCGGCCAAGGGTGCCCAGGGGGCGGCCGCCGAGCTGATCCGGGCGGTCGCCGGGCACGGGCTGGTGCTGCACACCGGCGGGGAGGCGTCCCGGGCCGAGGCGGCGGAGCTGGTGCGGGCGGCGCGTGGGCTCGGCCTGCGGGCCTGGG
>NZ_JBFBJT010000222.1:0-8341 GCF_040686175.1 Streptomyces sp. NPDC086077
CCTTCGGTCTTGCGTTTCCGACTCTATCAGATCTTTTCTCGACCTGATCCCCAGTCAGCGGGGTTTGTCTTCCCGGCCCTTCGGCCGTTCCGACGTCTCAAACCTTAGCGGATCCTCTCGGTGATTCCCAATCGAGCCGATCGGGGCCGCCGAGTCCCATTCGGAATTGAATTCGGGCATGCCTAATTCGTTCCCGGGGGGAGGTCGCGCTGATGGTTTGGTTGCCGCTCACGCGGCGGGAGGTGCTGCCGGAGAACCGTTACGGCTCCGCGGCAACCCGAAGAACTTTACGGATCGGACGGGGGGCTGTCAAGCACCGCCTGTCCATCCATCCGTAAGGAGCTGCAGGCCCTGGTCAGTCGAGGTCGCTGAGGCGGCCGCCGGCGTCCGGCTGCGCGTGCTCCACCCGGCGAAGGAGCCTGGTGAGGACCTCGCCGAGGGCAGTTCGGTCGTCCGGGGACAGGTCCTGGAGGAGGTCCTCCTCGAAGACCGTCGCGAGGCGCATCGCCTCCAGCCACTTCTCGCGGCCCTCGGAGGTCAGCTCCACGATCACCCGCACACGGTTGTTCTCGTCGCGCTCCCGGGTCACCAGCCCCTCGGCGACCATGCGGTCGATCCGGTGGGTCATCGCGGCCGGGGTGAGGCCGAGGCGCTTGGCGAGCTCGCTGGGGCCCAGCCGGTAGGGGGCGCCGGACAGGACGAGGGCCTTGAGGACCTCCCACTCGGCGTTGCTGATGCCGAGAGCGGCGGTCTGGCGGCCGTAGGCGACGTTCATGCGGCGGTTCAGCCGCGACAGCGCCGAGACGATCTTCTCGACCTGCGGATCGAGGTCCTGGAACTCGCGCTGGTAGGCCGCGATCTGTTCTTCGAGGGTCGGCTCTGTGGCACCGGGGGTGTCGCCCATGGATCGAAGTATGGCACGGGGCCGTTGGTGTTGAAGTCCTTCTGTATGTACTCTTTACATTCTAAGTTTAGCTTCGAAGTCTTCAGGCCTAACCTCTGAAGGCTCCACCATCCTGAGAGAGGTGAACGTGACCAGGGCGATGGGCGCAGCGATGCGCCGGATCCACGTGGGTAACGCACTCAGCGCCTTCGGGCTCGGCTTCACGGTCCCCTACCTGTACGTCTACGTGGCCCAGGTGCGAGGGCTGGGGGCCGTGACGGCGGGGCTCGTCCTCGCCGTCTTCGCCGTGGCCGCGCTGATCGTGCTGCCGTTCGCCGGGCGGGCCATCGTCCGGCGCGGTCCGCTGCCGGTTCTGCTCACCGCCTTGGTCACCGCCGCCGTGGGGGCACTGAGCCTCGGGCTCGCGAGCAACGCGACCGCCGTACTGCTGTCGGCGGCGGTGCTGGGTGCCGGGCAGGCCGTGATGCAGCCGGCGCTGGCGACGATGATCGTGGACTGCTCGTCGGCGGAGACGCGGTCGCGGGCGTTCGCGACGCAGTTCTTTCTGCAGAACCTCGGGCTCGGCGTCGGTGGCCTCATCGGAGGGCACCTCGTCGACGCGACGCGGGTGTCGTCGTTCACCCTGCTGTTCGCGATCGAGGCGGCGATGTTCCTGCTGCTGGTCGTGGTGATGGTGACCGTGCGGATGCCGCGCTCGCCACAAATCGAGGTGGCCCCGGCGGCCGCGTCCGCCAAGGGCAGCTGGCAGCAGCTCTTGGGGAACCGGGCGATGGTGCAGCTGTGCGTGCTCGGGTTCGTGCTGTTCTTCGCCTGCTACGGGCAGTTCGAGTCGGGGCTCAGTGCGTACGGGGTCGAGGCCGCGGGGATCTCCACGTCCGCGCTGGGGACCGCGTTGGCCGCCAACACCGCGATGATCGTCGTGGCGCAGTTCCTGGTGCTGAGGTTCGTCGAGCGGCGCCGGCGGTCGCGGATGATCGCCGTGGTGGGTCTGATCTGGGCGGTGGCCTGGGTCGCGGCGGGGTACGCCGGGCTGGGGCACGGCAGTCAGGAGATGGTGACGGCCGCCTTCGTCTCGACGTACGCGCTGTTCGGGCTCGGTGAGGCGATGCTGTCGCCGACGGTGGCCCCGCTCGTGGCCGATCTCGCGCCGCGGGGGATGGCGGGGCAGTACAACTCCGCCTTCGCCCTGGTGAAGCAGCTGGCGTTGGCCGTCGGACCGGCGGTGGGCGGGCCCATGGGGGCCTCGCTGCACGCACCGTACATCGTGACGTTCCTGCTGTTCTCGCTGGGGATCACCGTTCTCGCGCTGCGGCTCGGTCGGCAGCTGACCGAGGCGCAGGATCAGCCGTGGCGGGCCCGCAGCCGTGTCGTGACGCGGGGCGGGGCGACGGAGCCGGTGCCGGCGGAGGCGTAGCCCTCGGGCGGCGGTCACGCCGTCAGGCGGTCACGCCGTCACGCCGAACAAGTCGTCACATCGTCACGACGGCTTGTTCGGCAGCGCGAACTCGCACCACACCGCCTTCCCACCGCCCGGTGTTCTGCGGCTGCCCCAGGACGAGGCGATCGTCGCCACGATCGCGATGCCACGACCCGACTCGTCACCCGGTTCCGCCCGGCGGCGGCGGGGCAGGTGGTCGTCGCCGTCGGTGACCTCGACGATCAGGCGGCGGTCTGTGCGGCGCAGGCGCAGCCGCATCGGTGGGGTGCCGTGCTGGAGGGAGTTGGCCACCAGTTCGCTGGCGGCCAGGACGCCCAGGTCGTGCAGTTCGGCCGGGAAGCGCCAGCTGCTGAGGACTCCGGAGGCGAAGGCACGCGCGCGTGGGGCCGCTTCCACGCCGCCGAGGAGTTCCAGGGCGGCGTTGCGGAAGAGTTCGCCGTCGGCGCCGGTCCGGGCCGGGTGCTGGAGGACGAGGACGGCCACGTCGTCGTCGTGGTCGGCGGTGACGCCGGCCGAGCGGAGCAGGCGGTCGCAGATCACCTGGGGCGTGCCCCTGGCGCCGGCCAGCGCGCGCTGGAGCGCCTCGATGCCCTCGTCGAGGTCGGCGTCCCGGCGTTCGACCAGGCCGTCGGTGTAGAGGACGGCCGTCGAGCCGGGGGCGAGCGGGACCGAGCCCGAGGCGTGCATCCAGCCACCGGTGCCGAGGGGCGGGCCGTTGGGCTCGTCGGCACGCAGGACCGTGCCGTTCTCGTCGCGGACGAGGATGGGGAGGTGGCCCGCGGAGGCGTACACCAGCCGGCCCTCGTTCGGGTCGTGGATGGCGTACACGCACGTGGCGATCTGGTTGGCGTCGATCTCCGTGGCGAGGCCGTCGAGGAGCTGGAGGACCTCATGCGGGGGGAGGTCGAGGCGGGCGTAGGCGCGGACGGCCGTGCGGAGCTGACCCATGACCGCCGCGGCGCGCACGCCCCTGCCCATGACGTCGCCGATCACGAGGGCCGTGCGGCCGCCGCCGAGGGTGATCACGTCGTACCAGTCGCCGCCGACCGCGGCCTCCGTGCCGCCCGGCTGGTAGGCGACGGCGATGCGCAGGTCGTCCGGCTGTTCGAGCTCCTGGGGGAGCAAGGACCTCTGGAGGGTCACGGCCGTCTCGCGCTGGCGGCGTTCGCTGGCTCTGACGCGCTCGGCCGCCTCGGCGTGGTCGGTGACGTCGGTGGCGAAGATCAGAACGCCGGCTCCGTCGCCGTCGGCCACGGGGGTGCAGGTGAAGGTGTAGGAGCGGCCGTCGGGGGCCTTGCGGGACTTGACCGTGCGGGGCTTGCCGCTGCGCAGGACCTGGTCGAGGAGGGGCAGCAGGCCCAGCTCGCGGAGTTCGGGGAGGGCCTCGCCTGCCGGTTCGCCCGCCGGGCGGCCGCCGAAAGCCGTGGCGTAGGCGTCGTTGATGTAGGCGAGGCGGTGGTCGGGGCCGTGGACGAGGGCGACGAGTGCGGGGACGCGCTCCAGGACCTCCCGTACCGGCAGTTCGTCGACGGCGGGGGCCGACGGGGGGTGGTCGGTCAGCTGTTCGGCGCGGGCCGTGGGGACGGAGCCGTCCCCGCGGCGGTCCGGGGTGACCGCCTGGTCGGTCCGCGCTGCGGCGCGGCGCTGCGTTCCGGGGAGCCGGGCGCTCCAGCGCGTGAAGTTCACGAATCCTTGCCTCGTGTAGTCGTCGTCGACCGGCTCCGGACCTGGCCCGGTCCCCCGGGGGGTGGCATGGCGGTGGCCATGCCCTGTTACGACCCCT
Source organism: Streptomyces sp. NPDC086077 (assembly GCF_040686175.1). Classification (NCBI taxonomy): domain Bacteria; kingdom Bacillati; phylum Actinomycetota; class Actinomycetes; order Kitasatosporales; family Streptomycetaceae; genus Streptomyces; species Streptomyces sp. NPDC086077. The sequence goes on from NZ_JBFBJT010000222.1 coordinate 4,126, forward strand.
GGGAAGTGCAGCACTTGGGAAAAGCCTCGTGGGTTCGGTGGCCGGGGTGGGCGGCGGCCCGCCCCGGCGCGGGGACCAGTCTGGCAGTGTGGCCGACCGGGCCGACATCCGTCAGACGCGGGGGTGGCCGTAGGAGTTCCTCGGGAAGGTCAGGTCGACCCCTTCGGGTCGTAAGGAGGCTTTCCACCGGCCGCGAGTTCGAACTCCGCTCGGGGATGTTCGAGTGAACCGAGGGAGACGATCTCCCGTTTGAAGAGGCCGGCGAGGACCCATTCGGCGAGCACGCGCGCCTTGCGGTTGAACGTCGGCACCCTGCTCAGGTGGTAGGCCCGGTGCATGAACCACGCGGGGTAGCCCTTCACTTTGCGCCCGTAGACGTGGGCGACGCCCTTGTGCAGTCCGAGGGAGGCGACCGAGCCGGCGTACTTGTGGCCGTACGTCCGGAGGGGCTCGCCGCGCAGGGAGTGGACGACGTTGTCGCCCAGAACCTTCGCCTGGCGGAGCGCGTGCTGGGCGTTGGGGGCGCACTCCGTGCCGGGCGCGCCGGCGGTGACGTCGGGGACGGCGGCGGCGTCACCCGCGGCCCACGCGTGCGCGTGCCCCTCGATCGCCAGCTCCGGGGTGCATCGCAGACGGCCACGGCCGTTGCGCGGCAGGTCGGTGGCGGCGAGCAGGGGGTGGGCTTTGACGCCGGCCGTCCAGACGACCGTACGCGTGGGGAAGCGCTGTCCGTCGCTGAGCACCGCCACCCGGTCGGCGCAGGACTCCAGGCGGGTCTCCAGGAGGACCTGGATGTTGCGGCGGCGCAGCTCGGTGATCGTGTAGCGGCCGAGTTCCTCGCCCACCTCGGGGAGGATGCGGCCGGTCGCCTCGACGAGGATCCACTTCAGGTCCTCGGGGCGGATGTTGTGGTAGTAGCGCGTGGCGTAGCGGGCCATGTCCTCCAGCTCGCCGAGCGCCTCGACGCCCGCGTAGCCGCCGCCGACGAAGACGAAGGTGAGGGCCGCGTCGCGGATGTCGGGGTCGCGGGTGGAGGAGGCGATGTCCATCTGCTCGATGACGTGGTTGCGCAGGCCGATGGCCTCCTCGACGGTCTTGAAGCCGATGCCGTGGTCGGCGAGACCGGGGACGGGCAGGGCCCGTGAGACCGAGCCGGGGGCGAGCACCAGTTCGTCGTACGGCAGCGGTTCGAGGCCGGCGCCCTCCTCCTGTGTGGCGAGGGTCGCGAGGGTCGCGAGGCGTTTGGCGTGCTGGACGGAGCGGACCTCTCCGACGATCACACGGCAGTCGGGCAGGACGCGGCGCAGCGGTACGACGACGTGGCGCGGGGAGATGGAACCGGCGGCCGCCTCGGGAAGGAACGGCTGATAGGTCATATATGGGTCAGGTGTGACGACCGTGATCTCGACCTCACCCCGACCGAGCTCCCGCCTCAGCTTCCGCTGCAGGCGCAGGGCCGTGTACATCCCGACGTAGCCGCCGCCGACAACGAGAATGCGCGCTCGTTCCTTCACCATCCCATGACGCACCCGGCGCTCGCGTTTGTCCACAGCCTCGACAATTTGTGTGACCGGGCCGGTAGCGGGCCCATGGTTGGCCGAAACGACCGGTCGGGCGGGAGCCGTGCAGGTCAGGAGGCGTGAACGGGGTGGCGTAAGGGGGCGCAATCAGGACGTATACGACCCGTACTCCGATCGGGGGGCGCTCCGTGCGGAACCTGCCCCTTCTGAATTGACTGCCTCTCAACTATGTTCGTGTGTCGACGGGGTGTAGGGGGATACGCCCGTCGGTTCTCGGGTTCGCGACGGGCGGCCCGGTGGCCCGGCGGGCAGGCTCGCGGTAGGGGCCTGTTCCCGGCGCTCCGGCTGCCGAATGCGGGGAGTGTCTCCGGGGGGAGACATCATTACCGGGGGATTTCGTATGCAGATTCAGGACTCTCGTTGGTCATCCGCAACTGCCGTCGCACCTGGTGGCGCGGTCGCGGCGGCGAGCAACGGACGCGGGGACGGCCCGCGGACCGCGCCGCTGCGGGTGGACGCACAGCGCAATCTCGAACACGTACTGCGGGCCGCGCGCGAGGTCTTCGGTGAGCTGGGTTACGGCGCGCCGATGGAGGACGTGGCGCGCCGCGCCCGCGTGGGCGTCGGCACGGTGTACCGCCGCTTCCCGAGCAAGGACGTGCTGGTGCGGCGGATAGCCGAGGAGGAGACCTCACGGCTGACCGACCAGGCCCGGGCGGCGCTCGGCCAGGAGGACGAGCCGTGGTCGGCCCTGTCGCGCTTCCTGCGCACGTCGGTGGCGTCCGGCGCCGGGCGGCTGCTGCCGCCGCAGGTGCTGCGGGTCGGCGTCCCCGAGGAGGAGGAACTCGACGGGACGCGTGTGCCGCAGCAGCGGACCCAGCCGGGCGGCGGTGAGCTGCGCCTCGTGCCGGAGCCGCCGGCGGCCGGGGACGACGCCGGTGCGGCGGCACTGCTCGACGTGGTGGGCCGGCTCGTGGAGCGGGCGCGCGCGGCGGGTGAGCTGCGGCCGGACGTGTCGGTCTCCGACGTCCTGCTGGTGATCGCGACGGCGGCGCCGGCGCTGCCGGACGCGGCGCAGCAGGCGGCGGCCTCGGCACGGCTGCTGGACATCCTCCTGGAGGGCCTGCGGTCGCGGCCGGTGTGACGGTGGGCGTGGGCGCGATCCCGCCCACGCCTCGCCCGTCCCTGGCCAACCCCGGTCCCCCGGCGGCCTGTTGTCCTGCCTCGAACGGCTGAGTCCTAGCACTGGCTCACGACAGGCCGCCACGGACGGGTGGATGGTTCGCACGACCACCTCCTGAACAAAAGCCAATATGGCAACCTGGCCCCTGTTCGGGACTGGCTGGGCAGGCGGCGGGGGCTTTCCGCAATGGGTGTTGACGGGCGGGACGAGTCACTCGGTGACGGGGACGGCGAGGCCGACGGCCTGCCCGCACCCCAGGTACCGGCGCAGCGCGACCGGCGGGAGGACGGCGTCCTGCCGCCGCCGATCGAGCTGCCGCCGTCCGACGCCGAGCTGCTCGGCCGGTTGCGCGCGGGCGACGACAGCGCCTACGAGGAGCTGTACCGCCGCCACGCGGAGGCCGTGCGCCGGTACGCGCGCACGTGCTGCCGCGATCCGCACACCGCCGACGACCTGACCGCCGAGGTCTTCGCCCGAGTGCTCCAGGCGGTCCGCGGCGGGCACGGCCCGGAGCACGCCGTACGCGCGTATCTGCTCACCACCGTCCGGCGCGTGGCCGCGAGCTGGACGAACTCCGCCAGGCGCGAGCAACTGGTCGACGACTTCGCGGTGTTCGCCGCCCAGGCCGGGCGGGCCTCCGAGGTGTCCGACACCGACACCCTGGACCTGGGCGCGGACGTGCGCGCCATGCACGCCGCCGAACAGTCCCTGGCCATGCGGGCGTTCCGTTCGCTGCCGGAGCGCTGGCAGGCCGTGCTGTGGCACACCGAGGTCGAGGACGAGTCGCCGAGCGAGGTCGCCACGCTCTTCGGGCTCGACGCCAACGGCACCCGCGTCCTCGCCAGCCGCGCCCGCGAGGGTCTCAAGCAGGCCTATCTCCAGGCCCACGTCAGCGCGACGCTCACCAGTGACGAGGAGTGCGCCCGCTACGCCGACCAGCTCGGCACGTATGCCCGTCGCAGGCTGCGCACCCGAGCCGAGCGGGGGCTGCGCCAGCACTTGGAGGAGTGCGCGAAGTGCCGGCTGGCCGCGAGCCAGATCGAGGACCTGGCGAGCAGCATCCCCGCGGTGGTGCCGGTCGCGGTCGTCGGCTGGTTCGGGGCCGCCGGCTACGCCAAGGTGGCCGGGATCGTCGCGGGCGGAGCCGGTGCGGCGGGGGCGGCGGAGGCCGTCTCCGCTGCGGGCGGCTCGACAGGGGGCGGGGCGGCGGCCAGCGGCTCGGGAGCAGGTGGGACAGCGGCCGGCGGCTCGGCCGGTGGCGGCAGTGGTGCGGCCGCCGGCGGCTCGGCCGGTGGCGGCAGTGGTGCGGCCGCCGGCGGTTCGTCCGGTGGGGCGAGCGGTGGGGGCGGTGCGGCGGCGTCCGAGGGCCTGGGAGCGCCCGTGAAGGCCGGGATCGCGGCGGGCATCGTCGCCACGGCGATCGCGGTCGTGGCCCTCGCCCTGGCCGGCGACGACCAGCCGGCCGACAGCAAGCCGGCGGCCAAGCCCCCCGCGTCGGCCCCGGCCGCCCCGC
>NZ_JBFBJT010000223.1:0-8335 GCF_040686175.1 Streptomyces sp. NPDC086077
GGCTAACCCCGTTGACTACCCCGGGACCAATGCCCGCCCGCCGTGGTGGGCGGGCTTGCTGGTGCTCGCCGTCCAGCCGGCGGCCGGGGGGACACTGACCCCCTTCGAGGTACCGGACCCGACCCCCTGCTGCGCCGACCACTGAAGGCCGGTCGCCGTACCGTCGCTCAGCCGGTCTCGGTGAAGACGAAGGCGAACGTGCCGGGGCCCGCGTGCAGGTGGTACCGGGGGAGGGCGCCGGGCCCGCAGGACTGGGAGCCGATTCCCATCTGGCCGTGGTCGAGGTTGACCCACACCGTCCCGCCCGGCGTGAGGTCGGTCAGGTGCGTGGCCGCGTCCAGCTGCTCGGTGGTCCAGCGCCGGGCGGTGAACCAGAACTCCGGGTCGCCCTCGATGCGCAGACCGCCCAGTTCCGCCCAGCGGACGTCGGCGCGGGCGCCGTTCTCCTGCGGGCGGACGTACGGGGTCTGCAGCGCGTCGACCGTCGAGTGCCAGCGGCCCAGCATCGAGGCCGACCTGGTGTCGGGGTACGCCTCACCGGGGCCCCCGCCGAACCAGGTGACGCGGTCCGCCGACGCCAGGCCGAGGCGGACGCCGAGCCTCGGCAGGGGCAGTCGCCAGTCGCCCTCGGGCGTCACGGAGACGGAGAGCCGCAACCGGGTGCCGTCGGCCGTCCAGCGGTACACCGTCCGCAGGGCGACCTCGGCGGCCGCGGGCGCCACCCGGGTCCGTACCGTCAGCGCGTCCTGCGCCACCTCCACGGCGTCCAGCCGGTGCTGCATCCGGTGCAGGCCGAGCTTGCGCCAGAGCGGGCCGTGGCGGGCGTCGGACTGCCAGGGGGCGCCGTCGTCGTTGTCGGTGGTGGCGCGCCAGACGTCGAGGCGGGGCGGTGACGTCACCTCGACGCCCCCGATGGTCCTCAGCGCGCCCGTGCGGGCGTCGAAGACGGCCGGGCCGAGACGGACGAGCGGCCCGTCGGCGGTGGGGCGTGCGGTGGCCGACAGGACGGCGGACTCCCCCTTGCCGAGGGGGAGTTGGGACCAGGCGACCACGTGGCCTCGTTCGCCCCACGGTGTGTCCTGCGCGAGCAGCGCCCGTACCGTCCACTGCGTCTCCGCACCGGCGGGAGCCTCGGGCGGTGCCGGGAGCTTCACGTCGGCCGACTCGCCCGGCGTGAGCGGCGGGACGGACAGCGGGCCGGAGTCGACCGTCTCGCCGTCCACCTGGCAGGACCACTCGAAGGCCAGCGTGGACAGGTCGGCGAAGTCGTGGGCGTTGGTGACCCGCACGGTGCCGGACGGGCCGTCCCCCTCGATCCGGACCGGCTCGATCACCTTCTTGAAGTCTGTCAGGCCCGGCGACGGCGTCCGGTCCGGGAAGACCAGCCCGTCGCACACGAAGTTCCCGTCGTGCAACTCCTCGCCGAAATCGCCGCCGTAGGCGAAACCCAGCTCGGGGTGGGCGACGCCGTGGTCGATCCACTCCCAGATGAAGCCGCCCTGGAGCCGGTCGTACGACTCGAAGATCCGCTGGTAGTCGGCGAGACCGCCGGGGCCGTTGCCCATCGCGTGGCCGTACTCGCAGAGGATGAAGGGCAGCCCGCGGCGCTTGTGCGTACCGCCGTCCAGGCGGCGGCCGATCTTCTCGACCTCGGCGTGACGGGCGTACATCCGCGAGTACACGTCGGTGTCACGGCAGTCGATGTCGCCCTCGTAGTGCACGAGGCGGGAGTCGTCGCGGGCGTGGATCCACTCCGCCATGGCGGTCAGCCCGCGTCCGGTGCCGGCCTCGTTGCCGAGGGACCAGACGACGACCGACGGGTGGTTCTTGTCCCGCTCGACCATCCGGGCCGCCCGGTCGAGCAGGGCCGGGGTCCAGCGGTCGTCGTCGACGGGGTTGTCGCGCCAGGACTGTTCGGTGAAACCGTGCGTCTCCAGGTCGCACTCGTCCATCACCCACAGGCCGTACTCGTCGCACAGGTCGAGGAAGGCGGGGTGCGGCGGGTAGTGGGAGGTGCGGACCGCGTTGACGTTGTGCCGCTTCATCAGCAGCACGTCCGCGCGCATGGTCTCGACGTCGAGGGCGCGGCCGCGCTCGGGGTGCCACTCGTGCCGGTTGACGCCCTTGAAGAGGACCGGGCTTCCGTTGACCTTGATCAGGCCGTCCTCGACCGCCACGGTGCGGAACCCGATCCGCAGGCGGACCCGCTCACCCTCGGTGGCCAGCACGCCGTCGTAGAGGCGCGGGGTCTCCGCCGTCCAGGGCTCCACGGCGACCGTGACCGGCTCGCCGGTGGCCACGTCGACGGACAGCTCCGGGACGGTGACCCGGCCGGGCACGTCGGAGTCGACGCGCAGGGTGCCCTCGCCGGTGACGTGGTCGTAGGAGGCGTGGACGAAGAGGTCGCGCGCGCCGTGCGCCGGGCGGTGCAGCAGGGTGACGTCACGGAAGATGCCCGGCAGCCACCACTGGTCCTGGTCCTCCAGGTACGAGCCAGCCGACCACTGGTGGACCCGGACCGCGAGCACGTTGCCGGCCGGCTCCAGCAGCCTCCCGACCTCGAACTCGTGCGGCAGGCGGGACCCCTTGAACTCGCCGAGCTCCGTGCCGTTCAGCCAGACCCGCGCACAGGACTCCACACCGTCGAATCGCAGGACCGCGTCGCCGGTTGCCGGCCAGCCCTCGGGGAGGTCGAAGTGGCGGAGGTGGTCGCCGGTGGGGTTCTCGGTGGGGACGCGCGGGGGGTCCACCGGGAAGGGGTAGAGGTGGTTGGTGTAGATGGGTGCCCCGTGGCCCTGGAGGACCCAGTGGCCGGGGACGGCGATCTCCGTCCAGCCCGTGGCGTCGTACCCGGGCTCGGCGAAGGAGTCGTCCTCGGCGTCGGCGGCCGGCGACAGCCGGAAGCGCCAGTCGCCGTTGAGGGAGACGGAGGCCGCGTCGGAGGTGTAGCGGGCACGGGGCGGGATGGTCCCGCGGCCCGGTGCGACGTCCTCGACGTAGCCGACGGCAGGTGTGGTGGTGCGCAGGGACATCGGTCTCCTAGGTCAGCCCGTGATACCGAGATTTCGAGTGGGGCACCTTCAGCTCCTTCCCCGGGACGATCAGTCCCCGGTGGCTGTCCACCCGACCGAGTGACGGGACCGCCGTGCGGTCGGTGCCGTCCTCCGCGGGGCGCCGGTGGACTGCAGGGCGCCTTCGAGCGCGAATGTCGCCGCGCCGAGGGAGACGGGGTCGGTGGGGATGGGGGAGAGGACGATCTCGGTGGCGGCCAGGGGCCGCCGCAGCGCGTGCCGGGCCACGGCCGCGCGCACCTCGGTGAGCAGGGGCTCGCCGAGGCTCGCCGCGACCCAGCTGCTGAGGACGACCACCTCCGGGTTGAGGAGGTTGACCAGGTCCGCGATACCGGCGGCGAGGTAACGGGCGGTGTCCTGGACGACCTTGAGGGCGACCGGGTCGCCCGCGCCCGCCGCGCGGGCGAGGGCGTCGACGGTGGCCGTCTGGTCCTCGGGGTGCAGCAGCGGGCTGTCCGGGCTCAGCTCGCGCAGGTGCTGCATGATGCCGGGAGCGCCCACGTAGGTCTCCACGCAGCCATGGTTGCCGCAGTGGCACAGCCGGCCGTCCAGGACGAGGGTGGTGTGGCCCCACTCGCCCGCGCTGTTGCTGACGCCGCGGTGCAGGCCGCCGCCCAGGACCAGCCCGGCGCCCGCCCCCGTCCCGAGGTTGACCACCACCGCGTCACCGCGCCCCCGCGCCGCCCCGAACCACAACTCGGCCACCGCGCAGGCCCGCAACGGGTTGTCCAGGTGCAGCGGGTAGGGGATCTGCTCGGCGAGCAGGCCCAGCAGGGGCACGTCGTGCCAGGCCCAGTTGGGCGCGTACTCCGCGACGCCCGTGTCGCGGTCCACCTGCCCCGGCACACACACCCCCGCGCCGAGCACGCGTGCGCCTTCGACGCCGGCCTGCGCGACCACGGAGTCCACGGCGGCGGCGACATGGCCGACGACCTGCTCCGGACGGCTCTCGCCGGGGCGCATCTCCTCGTCGGCGCGGGCGAGGACGTTCAGCGCGAGGTCGAACAGCTCGACATGGACGTACGTCTCCGCGATGTCGACGCCGATCAGCGCGCCCCCGGAGGCGTTGACGGCCACCAGACCGCGCGGCCGGCCGCCCGCCGAGTCCTCGAAGCCGACTTCGGTGATCATGCCGAGGCCCAGCAGCTCGCCGACCAGCGTGGCGACGGTGGCGAGGCTCAGACCGGTCGCGGCGGCCAGCTCCTGCCGCGAGGTGGGAGACTCGGCGATGATCTGGCGCAGCACCTCGTAGCGGTTCGCGGTGCGGATGTCACGTGACGTGCCGCGCCTCATCCCCCAGCCTCCATCCCCTCGGCCCGCCGGGGCGGCATCGGCACCGGCGCGGCGCACAGGCTATGGGCTGCGGGGACTTTCGACAAGGGGTTAGGAAAGGGGGTGGGGAAAGGGGTTCGGGGGAAGCGGGTGGGGAAGGGGGTGCGGGACGTGTCAGCCGCCCAGCGCATCTCGCACGAAGGCGTTGCTGAACTTACCCGCCGGATCCAGATCCTCCACCAGTGCCCGGAACCTCGGCAGTTCTGGGAACCGCTCCCGCAGCACCGCCCCCGGCATCGCGAACACCTTCCCCCAGTGCGGCCGTGCGTCGAACGCCTCCAGTGCCTCCTCCACCCGTCGTACCACCGGCAGCACCGCCGCGGTGTCCGCGACCCAGGTGAAGTGCACCGCCACGCTGTCCCGTCCGTACGCGGGGCTCAGCCACTGCTCGTCGGCGGCCACCGTGCGCACCTCGCAGGTCTGCAGGACCGGCGCGATGACGGTACGGATCGCGTCGAGGGCGCGCAGCGCGCCGGGCGCGGACGCCCGCGGCATCAGATACTCCGACTGCAACTCCGCACCGCTGCTCGGCGTGAACTCCGCCCGGAAGTGCGGCAGTCGCTCGTGCCAGGGCCCGGGCACGCCGAACTGCTCGGTGCAGTTCACCGCGGGCATCCCCGGCACCGGGTGCAGGGCCCGCGTCGCGGGCGCCGCCCAGGGGAAGCCGGGCAGCGCCTGGTCGGTGCGGCGCTTGACCCACACCTGCCGGAAACCGGGCTCACGCCAGTCGGTGAACAGGCTGACGCTGTACCCCACCGCCATGACCGTCTCGAAGTCCAGTCCCTCCAGGGGCAGTTCGGTGAACAGGTGCTGCTCGACCTCGAAGGCCGGCTCCAGGTCGAGGGTGAGCGCCGTGACCACGCCGAGCGCGCCGAGCGAGGTGACCGCGCCCGCGAACCGTTCCTCACCCCGGCCGATCCGGACGGTCCCGCCGTCGCCCGTGACCAGTTCGACCTCGCGCACCGCGGCGGCCAGCGGGGCGTTGCCCACGCCCGAGCCGTGCGTGCCGGTCGCCACCGAACCGGCGACCGAGATGTGCGGCAGGGACGCCATGTTGGCCAGCGCGAGGCCGTGCGCGTGGACCCGGCGGGCGAGTTCGGCGTAACGGACGCCCCCCGAGACCCGTACCGAGCGGGCCGTCGTGTCGACCTCGATCGCGGGCGGCAGCGCGTCCAGGGAGAGCAGCGTGCCCTCAAGACCCGGTTCGGCGATCTCGTTGAACGAGTGCCCGCTGCCCAGGACCCGCACCCGCGGGCTGCCCGCGACGAGCGAGCGCAGCGCGTCGAGCGTGGGCGGGCGGTGCAGCTCCCCGGCGCTGTAGGTGATGTTGCCCGCCCAGTTGGTCACGGTCCCGGTCATGCGGTCGCCTTCTTCCCGACGAAACGTGTCGACGTCGGGGATCAGCAAACCACCCGCCTCCGGCGGCCCGGCCTGGGGGCCGGTGCGGGCGGCCGCTCGGCGACCGCGGTGACGAACCTGGCGAAAAGCGGCAGGTGCGCCACCGTATGCTGTCCGCCGGGCGGTGTCCGTTTCGTTCGCCTTCCGGTGCTCGCGCCGGACCCGGCTGCTCGGTCCCGGAGGCAGGGGGCATACCGTGAGGAGTCGAACACCGCAGCAGGCCGTCGCAGGGAGGAGTCACGGGATGAGCAGCCGCACCGCGCTCGTCGAGGATCTGATGGAGCGCTTCCCGCACGTGCCGCGGGAAGCCGTCTTCAAGGAGGACCTGCTCCGGGGCGGCGTCGCCTTCGATCCTTCCGCGCTCAGCGACAACGAGGGCGGCGAGGTCAAGCCGAAGTCGTACTTCATCTTCTCCTTCGACCACGGCACCCTGCCGGAGCTGGGCGAGGCGGCGCTGCGCCGGCCGCCGGAGGAGATCATCCTCACCGGAGGCCCCTACGACCTGCGCCGGACCGTCGTGTCGGTGCGCGTGAACCCGGCCTCGCCCTATCGCGTCGCCGCCGGCGAGGACGGGCTGCTCGGCCTCTATCTGGACGGGAAGCGCATCGCCGACGTCGGTGTGCCGCCGATGCCGGAGTACTACCGGCACACGCTGTCCAACGGGAAGTCCGTCATGGAGGTGGCCCCGACCATCCAGTGGGGTTACCTGATCTACCTGACCGTCTTCCGGGTCTGCCAGTACTTCGGCGCCAAGGAGGAGTGCCAGTACTGCGACATCAATCACAACTGGCGCCAGCACAAGGCCGCCGGCCGGCCGTACACCGGGGTCAAGGACGTCGAGGAGGTCCTGGAGGCCCTGGAGATCATCGACCGGTACGACACCGCCAAGGCGTCCACCGCCTACACGCTCACCGGCGGCGCCATCACCAAGACGGTCGCCGGACGTGACGAGGCCGACTTCTACGGCCACTACGCCAAGGCCATCGAGGACCGCTTCCCGGGCCGCTGGATCGGCAAGGTGGTGGCCCAGGCGCTGCCGCGCGACGACGTCCAGCGCTTCAAGGACTACGGCGTGCAGATCTACCACCCCAACTACGAGGTGTGGGACCGGCGGCTGTTCGAGCTGTACTGCCCGGGCAAGGAGCGCTACGTCGGCCGGGACGAGTGGCACAAGCGGATCCTGGACTCGGCGGAGATCTTCGGCGCGCGCAACGTGATCCCGAACTTCGTGGCCGGCGTGGAGATGGCCGAGCCGTTCGGGTTCACGACCGTCGACGAGGCCATCGCGTCGACCACCGAGGGCCTGCGGTTCTTCATGTCGCACGGCATCACGCCCCGGTTCACCACCTGGTGCCCCGAGCCCACCACCCCGCTGGGCAAGGCCAACCCGCAGGGCGCCCCGCTGGAGTACCACATCCGGCTGCTGGAGGCCTACCGCGCCACCATGGACGACTTCGGCCTCTCCTCGCCTCCCGGCTACGGCCCGCCCGGCCCCGGCAACGCGGTCTTCTCCGTCAGCTCCTTCATGGACAGCCTCCCGGCCCAGGAGGAGTCGCAGACGCGGCAGGGGGCACCGGAGCCGTCCGCCACGGTGACACCGTAGGACGGCACGGCCCGCACCGTCCCGGAGGGCCCGATCGCGATGGACCGCGATCGGGCCCTCGCGGCGTTTTGAGTACCCCGCTTGTCAGTTGTGTCGGAACCGTGAAAGGCTCTTGCCCTGCCCGAGGTTTCCCCACAACTCCCCTTCTTGTTATGGGGAGTTGACCTCGCACGATGCAGGAGACCCATGCCCGACCTGCCGACCCCCCAGGACGCCACCGAGGCGGCGCTGTTCTCCGAGTGCTGGGACACGGTGCTCTCGTACGCCGACCTGTGCACGGCCGGATCAGCGGCCGCGACCGCACTCGCCCGCGAGGCGTTCGCGCTCGGCATACGCGAGGCCCGCACCGCCGCGTCCGGACCGGACCCGATCGCCGGCCGCCGCCCGCCCCGGCAGCCCCGGCTGCCCCGGATGGCCCTGCTCCTGACGGCCGTGCGCACCACGGCGGCCGACTGGGAGACGCAGGGCCACGGCCACCGGCTCGACCCCGAACTGCGCCTGTGGCTCAACTCCGAGGGCGCCGCCCGCCACACCGGCCCCCCGCTGCGCCGCCCGCTCGCGCTGCGCGCCCTGCGCGACATGCAGGGCCCCGACGCCGAACTGCTGTGGCTCGCCGAGGTCGAGGCCCTGCCGCTGCCCGTGCTGGCCCGCCGCCTCAGTCTCGACCCGAGCGGCGTCGCCGGTGAACTCGCCGAGGTGCGCGGCCTGTTCCGGGACCGCTGCCTGCGCAACCATCTGGACACACCGATGGACCCGCAGTGCCGGAGCTACGCCCGGCTCCTCGACGCCGTCACCCGCTCACCGCTCTCCGACACCCCCGACGACCTCTCCCGGCACCTCGCCCGCTGTGTGCAGTGCGCGGAGGCCGCTGCCTGTCTGCGCCTGCACGGCGGCGGCCTGCCCGGCGCCCTCGCCGGCGGCGTCATCGGCT
>NZ_JBFBJT010000224.1:0-8276 GCF_040686175.1 Streptomyces sp. NPDC086077
CCCTCGGGCCCGAACTCTCGTGCCCTGATGTCTTTTTCCCGGGACGGCGCTTTTGAAGCGGCGTTACACAGCCATGTTCACGCGGGCCTTCGCCCCCCGGCGTACGCCCCCGGAACGATCTCCGTGCGGTACTTCGGGCGAGCCTCACGCGGCCGCGTCGAAGCCGGTCTGACGTGCCAGCTTCTTCAGCTCGAGCAGCGCGTGCTTCTCGATCTGACGGATACGCTCCCGCGTCAGCCCGTGCTCCTTGCCGACCTCGGTCAGGGTCCGCTCCCGGCCGTCCTCGATGCCGTACCGCATCTTGATGATGGACGCCGTGCGCTGGTCGAGGCGGCCGATCAGGTCGTCCAGCTCCTCGCTGCGCAGCAGGGTCATCACGGACTGCTCGGGGCTGACCGCCGAGGTGTCCTCCAGCAGGTCGCCGAACTGGGTCTCACCCTCGTCGTCCACCGACATGTTCAGCGAGACGGGGTCGCGCGCCCAGTCCAGGACGTCGGTGATGCGCTCCGGCGTGGAGCCGAGCTCCCCGGCGATCTCGGCGGGCTCCGGGTCCCGGCCGTGGTCGCGGTTGAACTCGCGCTGGATGCGCCGGATCCGGCCCAGCTCCTCCACCAGGTGGACGGGGAGCCGGATGGTGCGCGACTGGTCGGCTATGGAGCGGGTGATCGCCTGACGGATCCACCAGGTGGCGTACGTCGAGAACTTGAAGCCCTTGCGGTAGTCGAACTTCTCGACCGCGCGCACCAGGCCCGCGTTGCCCTCCTGGATCAGGTCCAGCAGGGGCAGACCGCTGCGCGGGTAGCGACGGGCGACCGCGACGACCAGACGGAGGTTGGAACGGATGAAGACGTCCTTGGCCCGCTCGCCCGCGGCGACCAGGGCCTCCAGCTCTTCACGGGTGGCGTCCGCCTTCGACTCCTCGTACCCGTCGAGGACCTGTCGCGCGAACACACCCGCCTCGATGGTCTGGGACAGCTCGACCTCCTTGGCGGCGTCGAGCAGTGGTGTACGCGCTATCTCGTCCAGATACATGCCGACCAGATCGCGGTCCGCGATCTCGCCGCCATGGGCGCGAACACTGCGTGCCGCGTCGACGGTCTCGCCGGCGGCGGACGTACGACGGGCGACGGCACGGGTTGCCATGCGTGCTCCCTTTGCGATGGTGAGGTCAGCGGGTGGTCCTTCAGACGCTCAGCACTCTCTCCGGTCAGTCCTCGGGTGCCCTGCATCCGATGGAAACAACGACTGCAATCCGGACAGAATTCCCAACCCACCCCTCGATTTTTCTGATCATGCAGTACCCTGTCCGGCCACACGAGGAGGCTCGATGCCGTCGGAACGGGCAGAGGTGCAGGTCAGACCAGGAGTCGAGGGTGATCTCGCGGCCCTCACCGACCTTTACAACCACTATGTACGTGAGACACCCATCACATTTGACACGGTGATCTTCACTCCGGAGGAGCGCCGCCCTTGGCTGCTCTCCCATCCGGTAGACGGGCCGCACCGCCTGATGGTTGCCACGGACGCGGACTCCCAGGAAATCCTGGGGTACGCCACATCCAGCCCTTATCGCGCGAAGCCCGCCTACTCCACCTCCGTGGAGGTCACGGTCTACGCCGCCCCGCACGCCGCCGGCCGCGGCGTCGGCACGCTGCTGTACAAGGCCCTCTTCGGCGCCCTGTCCGGCGAGGACCTGCACCGCGCCTACGCCGGCATCGCGCAGCCGAACGAGGCGTCCACGCGGCTGCACGAGCGCTTCGGCTTCCGGCACGTCGGCACGTACCGCGAGGTCGGCCGCAAGTTCGGCCGCTACTGGGACGTTGCCTGGTACGAGAGGCCCCTGTAGTCCAGCTGCGCGGTCCGGCCCGGGACGTCGGTCCCGGCGGTCCAAGCCCGGTACCTCGATCCCCGGTGACGTAAACCCCGAAGCTCAGCCGAACTGCACCGACCGCTTCGCCAGTCCCATCCAGAACCCGTCGATCACGGACTTCTGTTCCCCGAGCTCGCCCGCCGCGTCCGCCGCGCCCATGGTCACGAACAGCGGGGCGAAGTGCTCCGTACGCGGATGGGCGAGCCGCCCGGCCGGGGAGGTGTGGGTGAAGTCAAGCAGCGCGTCCACGTCACCGGCCGCCAGCGCCCGCCGACCCCAGTCGTCGAACTCGGCCGACCAGCCCGGCACTCCCCCGCCGGGGTGCCGCAGCGCGGCGAGGTTGTGGGTGAAGAAACCGGAGCCGACGACGAGCACGCCCTCGTCGCGCAGCGGGGCCAGCCGCCGCCCGATCTCCATCAGCCGCACCGGGTCGAGGGTCGGCATGGAGACCTGGAGGACGGGGAGGTCGGCCTCGGGGTACATCTCGACCAGAGGCACGTACGCGCCGTGGTCCAGGCCCCGGTCCGGCACGTCCTGCACGGGCATGCCGGGCGCGCGCAGCAGTTTGCGTACGGACTCGGCGAGTTCCGGGGCGCCTGGAGCCCCGTAGCGGACCTGGTAGTAGCGCTCGGGGAAGCCCCAGAAGTCGTAGACCAGGGGGACGGTCCGGGTGGCACCGAGGGCCAGCGGGGCCTCCTCCCAGTGGGCGGAGACGATGAGGACGGCGCGCGGCCGGGGCAGTCCGGCGGACCAGGCCGCGAGCTCGCCGGGCCAGACCGGATCGTCAGCCAGCGGTGGGGCGCCGTGGCTGAGGTACAGGACGGGCATGCGCTCCTGAGCGGCGGCGGACATGACGGCGGCTCCCTCCGACTGGACCCACTTACTTGAACTCTCAATCTCTCTTGCCAGAGCTTACGCCGCGTTTGTTTAAGTTTCAAGGAGGAGTCTCGTACAGTGGTCGCATGAAGACGGCATCCACATCCGCACCCGCGTCCGCGTCCGCGCCCGGCGACGAGCCGACCTGGCTCACCGACGAGGAGCAGTGCGTGTGGCGTTCGTACATCGAGGCCGCCACGCTGCTGGAGGACCACCTCGACCGCCAGCTCCAGCGCGACGCCGGCATGCCGCACATCTACTACGGCCTGCTCGTCAAGCTCGCCGAGTCCCCGCGCCGCCGGCTGCGGATGACCGAGCTGGCGATGCACGCGAAGATCACCCGCTCCCGTCTCTCGCACGCCGTCGCCCGGCTGGAGAAGAACGGCTGGGTGCGCCGCGAGGACTGCCCCTCCGACAAGCGGGGCCAGTTCGCGGTGCTCACCGACGAGGGCCTGGAGGTGCTGAAGCGCTCGGCCCCGGGCCATGTGGCCGCCGTGCGGCAGGCGGTGTTCGAGCGGCTCACCCCGGAACAGCAGAAGTCCCTCGGCGAGATCATGCGGATCGTCGCCGAGGGACTTCAGCCCAGCGAGGCCGGGGCGGATCTGCCCTGGCTTCGCTGAGGTCGTACGGATCGCCCGAAGGAGTACCGCCCGAAGGGGTACGACGGGACGGGGCTGTCAGGCGGTCAGTGCGCGACCACCGGAACCGGCACCTCGTCGTCGGCACCCTTGCCCGCGCCCGTGACCGCGCCCATGTCCGGGCGGCCGGCGTTGACGAGGGTCAGGGCGATCGCCGCGGCGACGACCAGGATGCCGACGGCGAACCAGATGGCACTGGTGTAGCCCTGGACCTGGCCCTCCAGCTGGACGAGCTGCTGCTGTGAGCGGGAGGCCGCCGAGCCGATGTGGTCGGCGATGTACGAGGTCGTCGCCGAGGCGGCGATGGTGTTCAGCAGGGCCGTACCGATCGCGCCGCCCACCTGCTGCGAGGTGTTGACCATCGCGGAGGCGACACCGGCGTCCCGCGGCTCGACGCCCTGCGTGGCCAGGGACATCGCCGGCATGAACGCCGTACCCATGCCGAGGCCGAGCAGCAGCATCGCCGGCAGCAGCAGAGCGGCGTACGAGGAGCCGATCTCCAGCTGGGTCAGCAGCAGCATGCCGAGCGCGGCGACCAGGAAGCCCGGGCCCATCAGCAGGCGCGGGGCGACGCGGGTCATCAGGCGGGTGCCGATCTGTGTGGAGCCGGTGATCATGCCGGCGATCATCGGGAGGAACGCGAAGCCCGTCCTGACCGGCGAGTAGCCCTTCACGACCTGGAGGTAGTAGGTCAGGAAGAGGAACAGGCCGAACATCGCGATGATCGCGAGGCCGAGCGAGAGGTAGATGCCACCGCGGTTGCGCTCGGTGATCACGCGCAGCGGCAGCAGCGGGGCCTTGACCCGCGCCTCGACGAACACGAACGTGGCGAGCAGCACGACCGACGCGACGAACATCGCGATGGTCACGGCGTCGCTCCAGCCCTCGGACTCGGCGCGGGTGAAGCCGTAGACCAGCGCGACCAGGCCGAGGGTGGACAGGATGACGCCGGGGATGTCGAGCGGGGAGCGGTTGCGGCCGCCTCCGGGCTCACGGATGACGAACCAGGCACCGGCCGCGGCGACCACCGCGAACGGGACGTTGACGTAGAAGGTCCAGCGCCAGTCCAGGTACTCGGTGAGGAAGCCGCCGAGGATGAGACCGACGGCACCGCCACCACCGGCGATGGCACCGTAGATGCCGAACGCCTTGGCGCGCTCCTTGGCGTCGGTGAACATCACGGCGAGCAGGGAGAGCGCGGCGGGGGCCAGGAGGGCGCCGAAGACACCCTGGAGGGCGCGGGCGCCGAACATCATCGCCTCGTTGGTGGCGGCACCGCCCAGCGCGGAGGCGAGGGCGAAGCCGGCCAGACCGACCACGAAGGCGCGCTTGCGGCCCCACAGGTCGGCTATCCGGCCGCCGAACAGCAGCAGACCGCCGAAGGCGAGGGCGTAGGCCGTGACGACCCACTGCCGGTTGCCGTCGGAGATGCCGAGGTCCTGCTGGGCGGAGGGCAGGGCGATGTTCACGATGGTGGCGTCGAGGACGACCATCAGCTGGGCGAGCGCGATGAAAACCAGCGCTTTCCAGCGGTTGGCGTCGGGGACGCCGGGAGCCTTGACGGCTGTTTCAGACATGGGTGTACCCACTTCGGGACTTCGGGACGGAAAAGAGACTTCGGGACGAAAAAATGACTTCGGGACGACAAGGACTTGCGGAGCTACCGAGCTACGGAGCCGCGGGCCACGGAGCTACGGAACAGAACGGAGGTGAACGGAAGGGATCGGCTGTCAGGCCTGGCGCAGGTCCTCCAGGGTCACGGCCGTGCCGGGCAGGCTGCCCGAGCGGGCCGGTGCCCGCAGGCCGTCCAGGAACATCTGCAGATGCCGGTGCACGAAGCGGTCGACGCTGAAACACGCGGCACCGGCCGGAGGCCGGCTGAGCTGGGCGACGACGATCATCAGATCGCCGACCCCCACGTCGGTGCGGAGCTGCCCGGCCGCCTTGGCGCGGGCCATGACCTCGTCGACGAGCTGCTCGACCCGGCCGCGCGCGGCCAGCAGGTCGGGGTGGTGCTCGTCGAAGGTGCTGGAGATCATCGGGCACAGCGCGCTGATCCGCTCGTCGGCGGAGGCGTGCACGAAGCGCTCCAGCGCGGCGAAGGCGTCGCCGTTCTCGGCCAGGGCCTGCTCGGCGGCCAGGGCCGTACGGTCCATGACCGAGCAGACGACCTCGCGGACCAGGGCGTCGCGGTCCGGGAAGTTGCGGTACACCGTGGCGTTGCCGACGCCGGCCCGGCGGGCGATCTCGTCGAGGGGCACGTCCGGCCCGTGCTCTACGAACATCTCGCGGGCGGCGGTGACGATCCGCTCCCGGTTGCGCAGGGCGTCGGCGCGCGGCCGGGTCGCCTTGCGTCGTTCGGGGGTGGCGGTCTGCACGGCGTACTCCTGGATGAGTGGATGAGTGGCTGGGCGGCTGAGCGGCTGGGTGGCCGTGGCTCAGGGTGATAGCGCTCGTCGGTGGCGCGTTCCGGGGAGTAATCCCCCGTTTCGCTCGTACGCGTGGTTAAACGGGGAATCGATCCCCGGTTATTTCCCACCCGCCGAATGATTTCCTGTGACCCGCGTCACAGTGCTCCATTCGCTCGACCACACACCCACCGACCTGCGCTTACTCACCGCAAACCCACGATCGGTCGGCTCCAGCGCGCGCCCGCGCCACACCCGGCACAGGGTGAATCGCAAGGGTGCAGCCGGAGACGGGTGGCTGCCTGGAGCGAAAGGTCCAAGCATGCAGCCGTCCCGCCGTCGGATACGCCCGCGCCGAGCGGCCGCGCTCGGCGCCGTGACCGCAGTGACCCTCGCAGTGAGCACCTCGGCCGGCACGGGCCACCATACGGTGGGCTCGGCGACGGCGGGAGCGCGGCCGACCACCGCCCTGGCCCGATCCTCCACCCACGGACCGTGCATGATCAGCGGCAAGGCCGACGTGCAGATGTCGGAGGGCATACCCACCCCCGACGGCTACTCCCGCTCCACCGGCACCGTCCGCGCCCTCACGATGATGGTCGACTTCTCCGACGCGCCCGGCAAGGGCAAGGCGCTGGACCGGTTCGACGAGTTCTTCCCACAGACCCAGGAGTGGTTCCGCACCAGCTCCTACGGCCGCCTGGACTACCGCCCGCAGACCCCGATCGCCGACTGGCTGCGGATGCCGAAGTCCTTCCAGGCGTACGGCATAGAACGCGGCGCCCCTTTCGACCCCGGCTACCGGGAGCTGGTGCGGGACATAGTGGCCGCGGCCGACCCCGAGGTCGACTTCCGCGAGTACGACCTGCTGAACGTGCTGGTGACGCCGAACGCGGGCCCGTCGGCACTGGACACGGTCCTGTCGGTGACCTTCGCGGGCAACAACGAGGCGCCGACGGCGGACGGGGTGCCCGTCGCCAACGCCTCGTTCGTCTACTCCCGCCAGGACGACGGCTCCGGCACCTACTCCGACACCGGCTACCGCGTCCTGCCGCACGAGAACGGCCATGTCTTCGGTCTGCCCGACCTCTACACGCAGGAAGGCGGGGGCGCGGTCGGGCACTGGGACATCATGAGCGAGGACTGGGGCGCCAACAACGACCTCCTCGGCTGGCACAAGTGGAAGCTGGGCTGGCTGGACACGGCACAGGTGCACTGCGCGTCCTCCCCCGGCACCACCGAGCACACCCTCACCCCGCTGGCCCGCTCGGGCGGGGTCAAGCTGATCTTCATACCCATCGACCGGCGCTCGGGTTACGCCGTCGAGCTGCGCACCCCCGACGGCAATGACGAGGCGGTGTGCCGGCCGGGTCTGCTGATCTACAAGGTCGACGCGGAGGTGGACACCGGACACGGCCCGATACGGGTGTACGACTCCCGCCGGGACAGCGGCGGCTGCACCCGCAGCCCGAACGTCCACGCCGAACTGTCGGACGCCACGTTCACCCCCGGGGAGGCCTTCGAGGACCGGGAGCGGGGCATGCGGATCGTGGTCGCGGGGGCGGACGTGAAGGGGAACCACACGGTGCGGGTCACGCGACGCTAGGGGCGCGCACCGCGGTGGCCGGACGCGGGAGGGGGATCCGCCGTTACGGTAGGCCTGCCGCGATCGCCGTACCGGAGAGAAGATGCCCGCCAACCCCACCCTGAAGGAGGCCGCCGCACCGGCCGTGCCGGACGAGGCGGTCACACCGCTGATCCGCGGGATCGCCGTACTGCGGCAGCTGACGGAGGCGGGCGGCACCCTGAGCCTGAGCGCCCTGGAACGCGCCACCGGCCTGGCCCGTTCCACGGTCGACCGCATCACCTCGACCCTCGCACACATGGGGTACGTCCGCCTGGACGGCCGCGACGCGGTCCTCGCCCCCCGCCTGATGGAGCTCGGCAACGCCTATCTGGCCGCCCTGCGCCTGCCCGCCCTGCTGGACGCCCACGCGGACGCCCTCGCCGACGAACTGGACGAGTCGGTGTCCCTCGCGGTCGCCGACGGCGACGGCATCCGCTTCATCCACCAGGCCACCCGGCGCCGCGCGATGTCCCTGAGCTTCCGCATCGGCGACCTGCTGCCCGCCGAACGCACCGCGCCGGGCCCGCTGTTCGCCACGGAGTGGACGGGCGAGGACTGGAGGCGCTGGCGGGCCCGCCGGGCGGCGGACCCGGCGAACCACGGCTTCCCCGCCGTACCTCCCTCCGAACACCCGCTGACCGCCGAGGAGTTCACCCGGCGCTCGGCGGGGGCCCGGGCGGACGGGTGGACGCTGGACGACCAGTTGATCGAGCCCGGCCTGGTCGCGGTGGCGGTTCCGGTACGCGATCCCCGCACCGGCCGGATCGCGTGCGCGGCGAGCGTGGTCAGCCACACCAGCCGGCACACCGCGGCCGGCCTGCGCGACACACTGCTGCCACGGCTGCGCGCCGCGGTGG
>NZ_JBFBJT010000225.1:0-8120 GCF_040686175.1 Streptomyces sp. NPDC086077
GTGGTCTTGCCGGCGCCGTTCGGGCCGAGCAGCGCGAACACGGAACCGGCCGGGATGCGCAGGTCGATGCCGTCGAGGACGGTCTTGTCGCCGTAGGACTTGCGCAGCCCGTTCGCAGCGATGGCCAGGTCGGTCATGAGAGGGACTCCTTCTTCACAGGCTGCGGGCGGTGACGTCGCCGTAGGCGGTGGTCGCGTGGAGGGTCAGGCCGGCGTCGGCGCCGTCGCTGTTCTTGAGCGTGTTGCTGATCCGGCCGTGGCTGGTGCCGGCGTCCAGGGAGGCGGAGACCCCCTGGGCGGCGCCGACCGAGATGTCGCCGTGCTCGGTGCGCAGCGTGACGGTGCCGCGCACGGCTTCGGCGATCCGGATGTCGCCCTTCTGGGTGCTGATCTCGCCCGGGCCGCCGAGCCGGCCGACCGAGATGTCGCCGGCGAGGAGGGTGAGGCGGGCCTGTGCGGCCTCGTCGAGCTTGACCGAGCCCTGCGCGCCCTCGAAGGCGACGTCGCCGAGCCGTCCGACGCCCCGGAACTCGGCGGCGGCGGCCTTCGCCTCGATCCGGGAGCCGGCCGGCAGCTGGACCGTCACCTCGACGGATCCGGAGGCGCCGAGGACCCGGTTCCGCGCCGCAGGCACCTCGATCCGCAGGACACCGTCGCCGTAGGCGACCTCGGTCTGCTCGGCCGCCTTCATGTCGCGGCTCTTGCCGGCGTCCGCGGGGAGGACCTCGACGGTGGTGTCGGCCCGGTCGGCGGCGATGAACCGGATGTGCCCGGCGGGGATGTCGAGGACGACGGAGACCGGGGCGGGAGTGTCGAACTTCTGCATGGTGCTCTCCTTCATCTGCGTCGCGGGCCTTCCGCCGGCACGCTGTTTCCGATGTCGTGAACGCTACGTTGCATTCATGCATCAGGCAACATGCTCGTTGCGTTGGATCGCGAAACTCCCATGTCAAAGCCTCGATTTCATTGCAATGACCCTGGGGATAACGCAACGACGCTCCTCTGTTCGTTGCAATGAAATGGAGGTGAACGCTATGCTGGGACCTCACGCGCCACGAAGGAGACCGGGATGCCGGGAGGCAGACTCACCCAGCAGGAACGTCAGCAGATCGCGCTGGGACTGGCCGACGGCCTCGCCTACGCGGAGATCGCCAGACGCCTCGACCGACCTACCTCGACGATCACACGCGAGGTGATGCGCAACGGCGGACCCACCGGCTACCGCGCCGACCTCGCCCACCGCGCCACCGAACGCCGCACCCAGCGCCGCAGGCAGACCGCGCCCCGGGGTACGCAGGCGCCCCCGCAGGCGCACGGTCGCGACGCCGAGGCCGTGCGGGCGTACGAGGAACTGCTCACCTCCGTGTTCACGCAGTCGGGCATGCCCGCGATGATGTCCCGGGTCATGGCCTGCCTCACGACCACCGACGAGGGCAGCCTCACCGCGTCCGAACTCGTCCAGCGCCTCCAGGTCAGCCCGGCGTCCATCTCGAAGGCGGTCGCGTTCCTCGACGGCCAGGGCTTCGTTCGCCGGGAGCGCGACGAACGCCGCCGCGAGCGGTACGTCGTCGACGACGCCGTCTGGTACGAGTCGACGATGGCCAGCGCCCGCGCCATCGCCCAGGTCGTCGAGACCGCGCGACAGGGCGCGGCCGTCCTCGGCTCCGGCACTCCGGCGGCCGTGCGCCTGGAGAACATCGCCCGCTTCCTGGACTACGTCTCGGAGAGCACGGCCCGCGCGGCGGAGCAGGCCCGCGACATCCTCCAGACGACAGCGGGGGCGGGCGTGGACGGCACGGACGAGCAGGGTTCAGATCACTGACGCACAGGCCGTGTCGAGGGTCACGGCGATGGGGCGATGGACGGTGGACGGCGCCGGGGTCGCGGCGCAGCTGGTTCCAGTGCTCCCCCAGTCGCCGGCCTCGGTCGCGGTGGCGGTCGTCGGTCCTGCAGACGCGGCACGTCGCCCGGTGGACTGCCCAGCGCCAGAAGGCCAGTTGGACAGGACTCCACCGCTGCTCCGTGACCGGTCCGCCGCTCAGGGCCGCGTGGTGGCGGCGGAGTTCCTCGACCGACAGGGCCAGGTGCCGCAGGTGCGCGATTCCGGCCGGGAGGCCGAGGGTGGGGCTTGTCACCGCCAGGAGGCGCCGTGCCTCACGGAGGCCTGCGTGCGCGGCGATCCGCACCTTGGCGTCCTCCGGCGCGGCCGGCACGGCGGCCTCGACCTCGCGGACGACGCCGGTGAGTTGCCCGTGTAGACGGAGTGCGATTGCCTCCGGCTCCTCCGGGCCGGGCGGTCCGGCGTCGCTGACGCGGCGGTGACCGGTGGGACTAGCGGGGGCGTGCGGGTGGGGGGACGGCGATGGCCGTGCCGGTGGGGAGCCGGAGGGGCCGGAGCGGGGCGCCGTGGGCGGCGTGGCGCCCCGCTGCGGACAAGGTCAGCCGAAGGCGCGGACGGCCTGGTAGTACGTCCAGGCGGTGCTGTTGCAGGCCGTCTTCGTGGCGCCGCTGTAGCCGTTGCAGATCCGCTTCAGGTCCTCGTAGAAGGCGCTGTCGAGGCGGTCCTTGTTGGCGTTGAAGGAGCCCGCGGCCTTGTAGTTGCGGTAGCCGAAGTCGTGGCGCGCGCAGGACGAGGAGAAGGGGAAGCCGAAGGGGTTGTCGGGCGAGGTGGAGCAGTAGTCGGTCGACCAGTCGAAGCCGTACGCGGCCCAGGCGCCCTGGTTCGCGCGGGCCGCGGCCCAGGCGTTGTAGCTGGACGCGCTGGTCTGCGTCCAGCTGGACAGGACCTGGGGCTTGTCGGCCGGAGCGGCCCCGGCGGTCGTCGCGGTGGCGACGACGGTGACCAGGGAGAGGGTCGTGGTGGCGAGAGCGGTCGCGAGTCTGCGGTGCATTCCCACACCTCCATGAGGCTGTTGCCCGCCAGTCGGGCTACAGGTTCATGACAAGATGATTGACATCGCGACAGCTCTTTCACACCGCACCGGCCGAAAGGATCTCTGAACTCTCGGCGCGGTCCGGGGATCGGAACATGAACCTCCGGGGCGGAAGTGACAGAACGTCACTTGAGCGCCGCGTGCGGCGCCCTGGACATGACTCGGCCGCGGCGGCTCCCCTCCGCGCCGCCGCGGCCGTACCCGTCGGGTTGCTCAGTTGGCCGGCTCGCTCGTCGCGTGCTGGTCCTGCGTGGTGAGTTCCTCGTCGGTGGCGTGCTGGTCCAGCAGCTTGGCCTCACCGCCCGTGGCGTGCTGGTCCTGCGTCGTCAGCTCCTCACCGGTGGCGTGCTGGTCCAGCGGCTTGACGACGGGCTCGCTCTTCTTCTCGCTCATGACGGTCAACTCCCGGTTCATTTCTCAGGCCAGAGGTCCGACGCCCGGACAGCGACTCCCCCGCGGGCCGCCGTCCGGGCGTCAATCGGCCGATCAGACTAACCTCACGGCCCCGGCGTCGCTCCGCAACCCCCGCCTGCGGAGAACGACATGAGCGAGCATGCCGGACGCCGATAAACGTTCGCTGAACGCCCTGCTCCCCCGAGGCCTCAAGCCACCGCCGCCGGTGTCAGCAACCCGCGCACCTCGTCCGCCTCCGGGGCGTCCAGGTCCTCGTAGATGCCGAGCGCCTCCCGCCAGCAGACCTGGGCGCGGCCGGTCTGGCCGATGCCGTTCAGGGCGCGACCGAGGACGGTGAGCACCAGGCCGCGGCGCCACTCGCCGCCGATGCCGCGCAGCACGGTCAGCGCCATCTCCGCGTTGGACGCCGCCTTGGCCGGGCGCCGGGCCGCGAGGTCCACCTCGGCGAGGCGGAAGAGGGTCATGCCCTCCCAGAGGCGCTGGCGGCTGTCCCGGAAGGTTTCCAGCGCCTCCCGCAGGCTCTCGGCCGCCAGCCGCAACTCGCCGCTGCGGGTGAGCGCCAGCCCCAGCGCGTAGCGGCCGTTGGCCCCTCGCAGCGCGTTGCCCATCCCGTCGTAGATGTCGATGCCCTGCTGGGCGAGGGCGATGGCGCTGTCGACCCGCCCGGTGGCGAGGTGGATCCGGGACAGGTTGCACAGGGCGCTGGCCTCGCCCGGCCGGTTGCCGTTGGCGCGGAAGTTGTCGATCGCCGCGTTGAGGTGCAGTTCCCCCTCGGCGTGGCGGTTCTGGTAGATCGCGATGATGCCGCGGGTGTTGGGTGCCCAGCAGCTGGCCACCGGGTCGGCCGCGTCGCGCGCCATGCGCAGGGCCTCGACGGCCGCCGCGTCGGCCTGGTCGAAGCGTCCGGCGACCATGTGGACGTCGGTGAGCGTGGTCAGCGCGCGCCCGGCCGCCCACGCGTCCCGGGCGGCGTGGGCCCGCTCCAGCGCCGCGTTGGCGGCGATCTCGTACTCGCGTGCGTTGGCCCCGGACTCCGCCAGGTCCTTGGCCGCCCACAGCAGGTCGACCGCCCGCCGCAGCCGCCCGTCGCCCACGGACCGGCGCACGCAGGACAGCAGGGCGCCCGCCTCGGCGTAGAGCCAGTCCTGGGCGGCGTGCCGGTCGGAGAAGGACAGTCCCGGGTACTTCGTCACTTCCAGGTGGTCCACCAGCCGGTCGCCCGGCCGCTCCATCGCGTAGACCCCGGCGGCGGTGGCCAGGTAGAAGTCCAGCAACCGCGACATCGCCGCCTCCCGCTCGCTCGGCGGGTGCTCGTCCCGTTCGGCGCACGCGCGCGCGTAGAGCCGAACGAGGTCGTGGAAGCGGTAGCGGCCGGGTGCCGCCGATTCGAGCAGCGACATGTCCACGAGGGACTCCAGCAGGTCCTCGGCGTCCTCGGCCGCCAGGTTCAGCACCGCCGCCGCCCCGGCCAGCGAGATGTCCGGCCCCTCCGCGAGGCCCAGCAGCCGGAACGCCCGTGCCTGGGCGGGCTCCAGCTGCCCGTACCCCAGCTCGAAGGTCGCCTTCACCGCCAGGTCGCCGGCCTGGAGTTCGTCCAGCCGACGGCGTTCGTCGCCGAGCTTGGCCGCGAGGACCGAGACCGTCCAGGTGCGGCGGGCCGCGAGGCGGGACGCGGCGATGCGGATCGCGAGCGGCAGGAAGCCGCACGCGGCGACGACGTCCAGCGCCGCCTCCCGTTCGGCGGCGACCCGCTCCTCGCCCACGATCTTCGTGAAAAGCGACAGCGCCTCGTCGGGCGACATCACGTCCAGGTCGATCAGGTGCGCCCCGGCCAGGTCCACCATCCGCGCCCGGGAGGTCACCAGCGCCGCGCACCCGTCCGTGCCGGGCAGCAGCGGCCGTACCTGGGCGGCGTCGCGGGCGTTGTCCAGGAGCACCAGCACCCGGCGGCCGTCCAGCATCGACCGGTACAGCGCCGCGCGCTCCTCCAGGGAGTCCGGGATCGCCGCGTCGGGTGTGCCGAGGGCGCGCAGGAACGAGCCGAGCACCGTCTCCGGCTCCGCGGCCCGCGAACCGGCGCCCTGGAGGTCGACGTACAACTGCCCGTCCGGGAAGGCCGACCGCGCCTGGTGCGCCACATGCACCGCCAGCGTGGTCTTGCCGACCCCGCCGATCCCGGCCAGCGCCGACACGGCCATCACCCGGCCGCCCGCCGAGGCCAGCACCTCGCTCAGCTCGGCCACGAACGACGCCCGTCCGGTGAAGTCGGGCACGGTCGCGGGCAGCTGCGCCGGGCGCACCAAGGCGGCGGGCGGCTCGGCGGCGGGCGCCGACGGCTCCGCGAGCCCCGGGTCGGCCGCCAGGATCCGCTGCTGCAACTCCCGCAGTCCCGCGCGGGGGTCGACGCCCAGCTCGTCCGCGAGCAGGCGGCGCGTGTCGGCGTAGACCGCGAGCGCCTCCGCCTGCCGGCCCGAACGGTACAGCGCCAGCATCAGCAGTTCCCGCAGCCGCTCGCGCAGCGGGTGCGCCGCCGTCAGCGCGGTCAGCTCGGAGACGGCCTCCGCGTGGCACCCCTGCTCCAGGTCCATGTCCAACCGGGATTCGAGGAGTTGCAGCCGCCACTCCTCCAGCCGTACGCGCTGCGCGTCGGCGTACGGCCCCGGCACGCCCGCCAGCGCCTCCCCGTCCCATTGGTCCAGCGCCCGGGCCAGCGACTCGCGCGCCCGGCCCAGGTCCCCCGCGCCGCGCGCCTTCTCGGCCTCGGCCGCCAGGTCCTGGGCCACCGCCAGGTCCAGCGCGCCGTCCCCGACCGAGCGGATCGCGTAGCCGCCGGACTCGCTGACCAGCACGTCGGGGTCCAGCGCCTTGCGCAGCCGCGAGGCGTACGTCCGCACCGCCGCCAGCGCCCGCGAGGGCGGCTCCTCGCCCCACAGCGCGTCGATCAGCTGCGCGGCGGTCGCCGTACGCCCCTCGCGCAGCAGCAGCGCGGCCAGCAGGGCGCGTTGCTGCGGGGAGCCCGTGGCGAGCGGCTCGCCGCCGCGCCAGGCGCGCACCGGTCCGAGCACACCGAAGCGCAGCGTGACGGGTTCTCCCGCTCCGCCCGGACGCCTCTGTGCCGGCACCCCGTCCATAGCCGTCCCCCTAGACAACATGAGCAATGCTGTCAGTTTGCCTTGCTCGGGCGGATGCGTCAGCCGCCCGAGACCGCGGTCACAGCTGGGCGCACGGGATCCCACAAGCCCCACACACCCTCTTCGCGCACTTCCGCACTGACCTGAGCACGAAGGGCCGTCCGAGATACACCCCAGTCACCCAACCAGATAGCTGACGCACCGTCAGATCAGCGCTACCGTGCCCCCATGGACACAGGATTCCCGCAGATCATCTCCGTGGACGACCACACCGTCGAACCGCCGAACGTCTGGCAGGACCGCCTCCCGAAGAAGTACGCCGGCACCGGCCCCCGCATAGTCCGGGCCCCGCTGAAGGAGATGAGCTTCCTCGGCGGCCGCTTCAAGCCCGTCATGGGCCGGCCCGGCGACGACGGCCCGACCGGCGACTGGTGGATCTACGAGGACCTGCACCGGCCCCTGACCCGCCTCGACACCGCCGTGGGCTACAGCAGGGACGAGATCAAGCTGGAGATCATCACCTACGAGCAGATGCGCCCGGGCTCGTACGACGTCCCCGCCCGCCTCGCCGACATGGACGTCAACCACGTCCAGTCCGCCCTCTGCTTCCCGACCTTCCCGCGCTTCTGCGGCCAGACCTTCACCGAGGCGAAGGACCACGAGCTCGGCCTGCTGTGCGTCCAGGCCTACAACGACTGGACGGTCGAGGAGTGGTGCGGGCCGTCGGCCCGGGGGCGGCTCGTACCGCTCACCATCATCCCGCTGTGGGACGCCGAGCTGGCCGCGGCGGAGGTCCGCCGTAACGCCGCACGGGGCGTCCGCGCCGTCGCGTTCTCCGAGATACCCCCGCACCTCGGTCTGCCCTCCGTCCACACCGACGACTGGGACCCCTTCCTCGCCGCGTGCGACGAGACCGGCACGGTCGTCGCGATGCACATCGGCTCCAGCAGCCGCATGCCCTCCACCTCCGCCGACGCGCCGCCCGCCGTCGGCTCCACCATCACCTTCGCCAACTGCTGCTTCTCGATGGTCGACTGGTTGATGAGCGGCAAGTTCGAGCGTTTTCCCAACCTCAAGGTCATGTACGCGGAGGGCCAGATCGGGTGGATCCCGTACATCCTGGAGCGCGCCGACGTGGTCTGGGAGGAGAACCGGGGCTGGGGCGGCGTCGCCGACAAGGTCCACCGGCCGCCGTCCGAGCTGTTCGCCGAGCACGTCCACGGCTGCTTCTTCGACGACGCCTTCGGGCTGCGCAACCTCGACTCCATCGGCGTCGGCAACGTGCTCTACGAGACGGACTACCCCCACTCCGACTCGACCTGGCCGAAGTCCAGGGAGGTCGGCGAGGCCCAGATGGGGCATCTGGACGCGGACGTGGTCGAGCGGATCGTGCGCGGCAACGCGATCGAGCTGCTCGGTCTGACGGAGGACGGGCTGTGGCCCGGGGCGAAGCGGTGACCGGCTCGGACGGCGGCGGCACCGCTCCGGAGTACGGCATCCAGCTCCCGGTCCAGTCCCAGAGCACCCTCTACGCCGAACCCTGGGAGGCCGGCGCGGGACGGGACGAGCTCGTGGCCGTCGCCCGCGCCGCCGACCGCGCCGGGTTCTGCTACGTCGCCTGGTGCGACCACGTCGGCGTCCCG